>JAFAQG010000928.1 GCA_019246575.1 Acidobacteriaceae bacterium | reverse complement strand
GATTGCGAACCGTAATCATCCGCACACACCCTCCCCGCCATATGCGTGACGGGACATCTGCTTACTCTAAATGGTTCACGCGCAAACAGCAAGAGCGTTTGCGGCACTCTCCGCGTCGCTCTCTCTTGGTTGCGCTTACAGGAAATTCGCCGGATGCCGCAACCCGATTTCTACGGCCTTGTCGCTACATCCTTCGTCGTCGCCCACGGCCGAGGCTGGTAATCCCACCGCCGGGTCGCGTAATCGCTGCTGGTGATGATGATCATGATCGTCAGCCACACCAGCCCCGCCACCACGAACAGCCTCGTGAGTGTCGTGCTGTACCGGACTCCCATAAAAATCCAGGCCACACACGACGCTTTGATTACTGCAATGGTTAATGCCACGACCAGGTTCCACGGCCCTAATTCGAGATACGAGACGCCCACGGTTGTCCACGTCAGAATTACGAGCACAACCCAGACGCCAACCAGCGATCCTGTTGTCGGAACGTGAGTGGTTCTCATGTGCGCCGTCCAATCAGATACAACAACGGGAACAGGAATATCCAAACAATATCGACAAAGTGCCAGTACAAACCGATCATTTCCACCGGCGTGTAGTAATTCGCATGGAACACTTTCCTGATCGACTGCACCAGTAAGTAACTCAGGAGCCCGAGCCCAACTACCATGTGCAGCGCGTGCATCCCCGTCATGCAGAAGTACAGCCAGAACAGAATCTGCGCTTGATGCGTATATTGCGGCATATAGTACTTCGCCGCGTCCCACTTCAGTCCCGGCACAAGGCCTTCGACCCACTTCTCGTGATATTCGAAGTACTTGATAACAAGAAAAATCGTGCCGAAGATCATCGTCAATATGAGCGAGATCACAACCGCGCGATAGCGGCTGAGCTGTGCCGATCGCACTGCCATCGCCATGCTCAAGCTGCTGCAGATCAGTACGGCCGTGTTGGTTCCGCCCAGAATGACGTTCATGTAGTGGCTCGTGCTCGCAAACGCCCCGGCGTACACCGTCCGATAGATCGCGTATGCCGTGAACATGCCGCCGAAAAACAAAACTTCCGTGATCAGGAACGTCCACATCCCGAGCATCGAGGCATCCAGCTGCTGCTCGGGAGTCGCAAAATGGTGCCGGAGATGCGTCTCCTCCGGCGTCGCGGCGTGCTCTAAAGGTGGAACAATTGCTTCAGCCAACCACTTCCTCCAGTGGGCCGTAATTGTACGCTTCCTCGGTTACAATCGGCGTCTCGTCGAAATTGAACGTCGTCGGAGGCGATTGAATCTGCCATTCCAGACCCGCTGCCCCCCATGGATTCTTGCCGGCTTTCGGGCCGTACTTCAGTGAGTACAGCATGTAAATCATCGGAATGACATATCCCACGCCCAGAATCGAAGCGCCTGCCGTCGACAGCACATTGAGCACTTGAAACTCCGGCGGATATGCATGGTAACGGCGCGGCATCCCCAGATATCCCAGTATGAACTGCGGGAAAAATGTCAAATTGAATCCGACAAAAACCAGCAGCGCAGCAAATTTCGACCACGGCTCCGAATACATGCGTCCCGTCATCTTGGGCCACCAGAAATGCAGGCCGCCCATAAATGCCATGACCATCCCGCCCACCATCACATAATGAAAGTGCGCCACAACGAAGTAAGTGCCGTGCGTTGCCACGTCCGTCGCCAGCGTCGCGAGAAATAACCCGGTCAAACCGCCGATAGTAAATAGTCCGATGAACCCGAACACGTAGAGCATCGGCGTATCGAACGAAACCGAGCCTTTGTACATCGTCGCCGTCCAGTTGAAAACCTTGATTGCCGACGGAACCGCGACCATCATGCTCAGCAGCGAGAAAGAAATGCTGGAGTACATACTCTCCCCCGTGAGGAACATGTGATGTCCCCATACCACAAAACTCAGCACAGCGATAGCCATGCTCGAAAACGCGACAAAGTTATACCCGAAAATGCGTTTGCGCGAGAAGCACGAAACAATTTCGCTGATTACGCCCATGCCCGGCAGAATCATGATGTACACGGCCGGATGTGAATAGAACCAGAACAGGTGCGGAAACAAAATGGGATCGCCGCCGATATTCGGATCGAAAATCCCCACATGCGCGATGCGCTCGAACGCGAGCAGAAGCAGCGTGATCGCAAGCACCGGCGTCCCTAGCACCTGAATCAGGCCCGTTGCGTAGTTCGACCACACAAACAGCGGCAGCCGCGACCAGGTCATGCCGGGCGCTCGCATCTTATGTACGGTCACAATGAAGTTCAAGCCGGTCAGAATAGATGAAAATCCGGCTGTAAAAACACCGAATGCTGCCGCCAGCACATATGAATTCGAGTAAGTCGAGCTAAACGGCGCATAGAAAGTCCACCCGGTATCCACGCCGCCGCGGAATACTGCGTACAGCGTCAGCAGCGCGCCCGCGACGTATATGTACCAGCTCAGAAGATTGATCCGTGGAAACGCCAAGTCCTTCGCGCCCACCATGATGGGTATCAGGAAATTCGCCAGTGTCGCCGGAATCGACGGCACCAGGAAAAAGAACACCATGATGATGCCGTGCATCGAAAACAGCCGGTTATACGTCTCGGGCGCGAACACGCCTTCGGGCGATAGTAAGTTGATCCGGAACATCACGGCAAACGCGCCGCCGACAAAAAACATCAGCGTTATGGAAACCAGATACAGTATCGCGATGCGCTTGTGGTCGGTGGTGAACAGCCAGCTCTTCCACCCGTGCTCCACATTGAGGTAATTAACTTCCTCCGCAATTTCCGGTCTGCCGTGTGCGATTGTTGCCATCCCTGAATTACCCTCGCGTGTCTTACTGCTGCGCCTGCGTTTGCCCCGCTGCCGCGCCTTTCGCGGTCGGTGCTGCACTTGCTCTCGGAGCAATCACCACCGGAGGCTGCTGGCTGCCCTGCTGCGACGCAGGTCCGGTCGGCGCTAGTGACTTGATAAACGCGATCAACTGAATTACTCCTTGCTCGCTGATCTGGCCCTTGAAATTCGGCATAATATTCGGCTCGAATCCAGCCACAATCTTCGCATTTGGATCCAAAATCGACTCGCGAATGTACGCGTCGTTTGCAATCACCGTTCGGCCATCCGCCAGCTGCACGGGCTTGTCATACAGTCCCCGCAAAATCGGGCACCGCCCCTGCTGATCCAGAAGATGGCACGTCGCGCAACCCATCTGTTGAAACAGCGTTTGGCCTTGCTCAGCCAGCGTGCCCTGTCCGCCGCCGCCGCTCGCCCAGTTCGCATATGCGCGCTGGTCCAATACGTCCACCCAGCCGATCATTCCCGCATGATTGTTCCCGCAGTATTCCGTGCAGAACAGGTGATAGCGGCCCGGTTTAGTTGCCGTGAACCACAGGCTGTCATAATGTCCCGGTACCACATCGTGCCGCACGCGAAACGCCGGAATTGAAAAACTGTGAATCACGTCCTCTGATGCCATCGTAAGCTTTACCGGCTGCCCGAGAGGCACATGCAGTTCGTCGATCTCGCGCCCGCCGTCCGGATACTGAATCTTCCACATCCACTGTTTGCCGGTGACAAAGATCTCCATCGCGTCCTTCGGCGGGTTCTGTGCCCGGTAATACAAATCCGCGCCCCACGCGAACATCACCAGCATCACTAAGAACGGAGCGATCGACCACGTCAGCTCCAGCTTTGTCGAACCCTCGATCTGCGTCGCGTGTGGATGCGCGTTCCGCCGGTACTTATACGCGAACCACACGATGCAGGCGAAAATCAGCAAAGTCATCACAACTGTGACTAGGCACAAAAAGATGTACAGTGCGTCGATATCTCCGGCCTGCTTGGACGCCTGCACCGGAAATAGAGGCATATCGGCTAGTAGCAGATAGTTAGCCCACATGCTGCGCCTCTTTCCAGTTCGGCTGCCTCGCCTTGTTTCTGTCGTTACGCATCAGAAAATACAGCAACCCGGCTAACGCCAGAACCGTCGCACACCCCGCCACCTTCAACAGATTGACGATCGCGAGCGTGTATTTGCCCGTCGCTGGATCATAGTGAAAGCAAAACAGCAGCACATAATCCACTGGCGATCCGATCTTGTGCTTCGACGCATCCACCAGCGCCATCCTCATGTCCTGCGGCGCGTACTGGATTCCATAGAAGTAGCGCGACAGCTTCCCCTCCGGCGTCGCAACCATAATTCCGCCCGCATGCACAAACTGCTTTGTAGCCTCATCCCAGCGGTACCGAAAGCCCACCGCATTCGCCAGGCGCGAGATCGCATCCTGGGTGCCCGTCAAAAAATGCCACCCTGCGTTAAACGACGCTCGTCCAAACTCGCTCGCGTATTCCGCCTTTTTCTCCGCCGCCAGCGCCGGTGTATCATTCGGATCGAAGCTCACGACTGCCACTTCGTAATCGCGCCCCGGCTCCAACGACACGCGCTTCAGAGCCATCACCGATTCATGTACGGTCATCGGACACAAGCTGGTGCAGCCGAAATAAACAAGCTCAATCAGTACCGGCTTATCTCCAAAGTAAGTGCGTAGCGGCACTACACGGTTGGCCTCATCTCGAAAAACCAGATCGAGCGGAACCGGCGAATTGAGCTTCTGATCGATACCCACACCGGCCGCCAGCTTCGGAGGCGCATATTGCGCGCTCGACAAAGCCGCGCTCGCAACCAGTAGTACCCAACTAACGTGACGCAGAAGCCTGCGCATTCTTTCGAATCTCTCCTTGAATTGTCGGCCTCTGATATTCAGGCGGCATCGCGCTCAATCCCTTCGCAAAGTCGCGTCCTTGACCGCCCGGAACCGTCAGTCCCGCAGGCGCATTCGGCTGAATCTTCAGTTGCGCCATTACGGCGTCCATGGCCTGGTTGATCGGAACGTGTGTGTGACCCGTCGTGTTGTCCTTCCCGTACGAATTCAGCACCTCCTCTTCATGCGCGCGCAAATCCGGCAAAGTCTCCCACGGACGTACCTGAATCACAGGCGTCGGCGGAAGCACACGCGCAGGCGCCATCGGACTCGGCAAATTGCCCGGAGGGTTCTCGTGCTTCAGAATGTTTTGAATCGGAAAAACAATCGCCCCCGTAATGATCAGTGTCAACCAGATGATTGCCAGCGACCCGATAACTACCTTTACGCTCGCATCGATACCTTCAAAGCGCGTATGTTCATGGCCTTCGTGCGGTTCCGATTGCTTCGGTCCCTCGAAATGCACCAGCGTGTGCGGTTTATGTGGCGGCTGGCTCATACCGCCGCCTCCGGCAACGGTGACATCACGCGCGGATCGTGCAACGGCAGCAGCGGACGCCCTCGCAGATTGTTCACGTACAGATACACCCAGATCCCGCCAATGCCTAAAAACGCGGCGAAATCTGTCCAATAGATCGCAAACCCCGTATTGCGGAATGTAGGCTCGACAATCCAGAACGTGTCCAGCACTCGCGCGGCCAAGATCCACACCGCGATGCGCCTCAGGCGTACCGGATCGCGCTTGCGCGCCTGCGATAGCAATCCAAGAAACGGCACCGCAAACATCACCAGAGAAAGTATTGCCGCGATCACTTTCCAACCGCCCCTTACCCGATCCAGATACCAGGCGATTTCAAGCGGCAGATTCGCCGGCCAGACAATGATCAACTGCGAAACCGACAGATACGTCCAGAAAATCGTGAATGCGAACATCATGTTGCCGATGTCGTGCAGAATTACCGGGTTGATCCTGCCGCCGAACCGGTCTTGTTTCGACGCCAGCACCAACGCAACAATCACGAGCGCAAAAGTCTGCAGTACATCGCCGAACAAAAGCATCGCTCCATAAATAGTCGAGTAGAAATGCGCGTCCGCCGACAGAATCCAGTCGAAATACGCAAAACTCACCGAGAGCGTCACAACCACACAACCCGGCGCGGCAAATCTTCGCATCCTTTCGGCCAGTGTGGGGTCCCCCGTCTCGTCCTGTCTCACCGACATACGGTAAATTCGGTACCCCCACCAGAACCAAACCGCGAAGTACACCACCGCTCGCATGAGGAAAAACGGCAGGTTGAGATATGGCCGCTTGTGTTGCAACACCAGGTCGCTCGCGACCTTATTGCGGTCCACCCACGGATACAGGGAATGCAAGCCCAGCAGCAGTATGAGGAACAGCACTACGAGAAACGGCAGCGTTCGCATCGCGGCTTCG
>JAFAQG010000909.1 GCA_019246575.1 Acidobacteriaceae bacterium | reverse complement strand
ATCAGATGCTACCGGACCCGCTGTCGACGAGGTAACTGTCGGAGTCGGCTGCCCTGTCGCTGTAGACGCTTGTGACACCGGCGGGCTGGGCAAAGGTTGCCCCAAGTTTAGACCGGGTGCATCGGAGAGCGCGGGGGGCAAATAATAGGCGATATTATACTTGACAAACCCGGCTACCGTCCCTTGTGTGAGGCCCAAGAGAGTTCAATAGATTCAGCGATACCGAGCGCGTCCCAGCGGGACTGCATGTTCCGCCATCTTTCGCACACGATACCGAGTTCCGTGGGACCGATCGGTCGGTACGTCATCACGCTGCCCATAGCCGTTCTAAGGCGAGCGACGGCGACAGAAGGTTTTCTATCGAGAAGTTCCGACACAATAGTTTCGAAGCAGGCCACTAATCTCTCTGACGCGCTGAGAGGCTCCGCATTTTGCCTCTCGATCTGCCTTGCGCGTTCATCGGCATCGGGTTTTTGGCGGCCCCCTAGCACCGTCATGCCCCGAAATTTTGCGCCAGCCTGAACGCTTCCCCAGAAACCGCGATCTAAGCGCAACGCGGACTCGACGACGTAGTGGGCAAGATCATGCGGCAATGCTCGCATGAACGCATAGCCGGGGACGCTCAGTTCGACCCCATCGTCTCTCTCAACGGTAGTGGTATATCGGCGGGCGTCAACGCGCGTGACAGTAATGCGCATCGGCCGCGGCTAGGGTTTCGGCTTCTTCTTTGGTTCACGCCTGTCATTCACCTTCGCGCTCGCGATTTTGCGCAATTTTTCCTCAAACCGCTCCTTGTCCTCATCGGCTTCAAGCTGACGCGCGGTTTCAATGAAGCGGCGGTGCTGATCGCTCACCGGCCGGATTGGGCTACGCTTGCGTTTCATCGCTCGGCGGTGGCGGAAGGGGCAACTGAGGCTGTCGCGCAGATTCCGGAATAGGCAGATCTCGGACGCGAACGCACGGAATGCCCTGTTGTTCGGCGAAGCCGATGAGATCCTCATCGTCGCTGTAGATCGCGGTCGCTCCGTGGACCTTCGCGATGGCGACGATCTGCCGATCGAACCTTATCTTGGCCCAAGGAGCCGCAGCAGTCTCGCGCCTCTCTCGACGCGTGGTAAGGGAAGCATTGGTCCTCTGTGCGAGCTCGACTGCGGCTCGCGTATCAAAGGCGCCGATGGGGAAAGCGGAGGATTTTTGGATCACGTCCAGGAGGCCAGGGCCGGCCGATCCGGCTCTGATCAGAAGCTCGCTGAGCGTTGGAGATGGGATGATGACGACCGCGCGAGTCCTCTGAAGCGTCTGAACCAGCGCGGCCAAACGTTCTTGCGCGAATGCGACCGGCGCACCAGTGGCCGGATCAAGCGGCGGCCTAGCGTCGGGCCTAAGAAGCAATGAGAGCGCGGTGTTATCGAACACCACCATCCGCTTCTTCCCTGTCGTCCTCGCCGCGCCGCAATCTCAGAAACTCCTCGACGATGTTCTCGCCCCAATCCAATCCTGGGATCGCGCGCAGCTTTGTCAGCGCATCAGCGAGACCTTCGTCCTCAAGTGCATCAAAGCTGTCGACGCGGAACCAGTTGAGCACCCATCGGCCCTCAGCCGTTCGAGACCATCGCCCCTCGCCGAATAGCCTGACTGGCTCAAAAAGCTTTTGGCCGAGCCGCTTTGCGATCGGGCGCCGTGCAGAACACCCGCTTAGTGCCGCTCCGCTATCGGTAGCGAGCGTGAGCGGCACTGGATCACCCATTCCGCCGACCCGAACAACGATTCCGTCTAACTCGGCGCGCTCAGCTACGCTGGGGAAGCGGGGGAGATCCGCTTTCTTTCCTGGAAACTCGAGGATTTCGGCCCCGTCCTCAAGCAAGCTTGCAGATGCCCCGTCTTCGCGCAAAAGCTTGTTGACGTTGTTATAGCTGCGCATCGCCGCAGCCGGCGCATCGCCCCGGCGCACCGCAGCAGCCCGGTCCAGAATCTTCGGAACGGCCTCGTCATCTATTCTATGGACCAGCACGGTGCTGCCGGGCTCTAACTCGACAAGGTGGATCGAATGATCCTCGCCGAGGATGCTAGCCAACTCGCGGAGATATTCTGCGAGCCTAGCAAGCGGCATGGTCGCAGGCGTGTAGGCGTCAATCCGCCAGCGAAATTCCCGCCCGCTCTGCACCGCGACCCACCGTATCGCTATTCGCTGGCGACCGACGCCGATGAGTCCCGGTAGGTGAGGCGCTTGCCAAGGATCCCCATAAGCGCGGCCTCCATGCGCATCGAATCACTGATCCCGAGTATCGCCCGCTCATTGTAGCGGAAATCGAACTCCGCAAGGTAACGCTTTAGATGGCGGGAAGAGCAATGCTGGTAAACGCCATTCATCCCGCGCTTGAAGATCGAAAAATATCCTTCGATTGTATTGGTGTGCGCGCCTCCGCGGACATATTCGCCGATGCCGTGCTCAACCGTGAAGTGGTATTTAAACTCGCGCCCGATCGACCGGTAGTAGGTGGCATCATCGGTCATCAGCATGGAATCGGCTTTGATTTGAGCCTGTAGGATTGGCCTCAAGGTCGCAGCGTTCACGTCATTGACATGTGTGGAGCGCACCCTTCCGCCGCGCTCCACCAGAGAAACAACGGCATGCTTCTGAGCGTACCCGCGAGCGCCGGTCGCTCTAGGTCGCTTTTGGCCAATAAAGGTCTCATCCACCTCCACTGCCTTTCCGGCTCCGCCGACCGGCTCCATGCCGAGCACGGCCATCGCCTCGCGCAGCCGGTGAGACATAAACCATGCGGTCTTCAGTGTGACGCCGAGCGTCCGATGAAGCTGGTTGCTGCTGATCCCCTTCTTGCTGCTGCACATCAGGTAAGCGGCTTGAAACCAAAGATGCAGCGGTGCATGGCTGGACTCGAATACGGTTCCGACTTTAACGGTGAATTGCTTCCGGCAGGCATAGCACTTCTTCCGGCCGATCGCAGGCTTGCCCGTTTTACCCTTCACGCCAGCCAGGGCACCTGCTCGGCCGATCGTCCCACAGTGGGGGCAAACGATGCCGTTCGGCCAAACGATCTGCTCTAGCCGATCGAACGCAGCCTGCTCATCAGTGAAGTATGGTTGGGAAAGAACGCTCGCCATCGCCGCACCTTTCGAGGCACGGCTATAATCTAGGCATGGCGTATGGGTTTGTCAAGTATAATATCGCCCAAATTAAGGTAGAGTGCCAACACTCGGTGAATTCTCAATAGAAGTTCTTTTGCACATTGATAAAGAGCGTCGTCAAATTCTAACGATTCGAAGTACGAAGATTGTAGGACCCACTCGTCTTGTCGCTTTCGGAGCGCCGCAATCGGGCTTACGAACGATGG
>JAFAQG010000890.1 GCA_019246575.1 Acidobacteriaceae bacterium | reverse complement strand
TGCGGTTCAGGACTGCGACCAGTCTCATCATGGCCGGGTCTCGTCGCTCGGTCTCTGCTTGTCCTGCGGCTTGGGAGAGGCGAATCCGATCCACTAGACCGCGAGCACGTGCGGATTCGAGAATCTCGAACGCCTTATTTGGGTTGTGGAGGGTATCGATAGCGAACTTGAAATAATCTTGAAATACGCGGCCCATCGTCGCGACAACGGTACTCTCGTGTCTCGCGTTTGGCAGGTCTTCAAAAAGCGAGCGCACGAGTTGAGTGGCTTTGTCATACGCTGCCCCTGCAGCCCTGAAGTCCCCACGGCTCACTTCTATCTCTGCAAGTGCGGCCAAGTCCAACGGAAGATGGTAGAGATCGCCTGATTTTTCCGCGGCAGCCACACTGGCTCTGGCCCGCTCGGCAGCCTGGTCAAGTTCGCCCCGCTGAACCAGCACCGAAGCAAGCTTGCTGCCCGCCTCCGCCTCAATACGGCCAAGACCAGTGCTCCGGGCGACTTCAACCGCTGTGCTAAACCATTTCAGCGCGTCTTTGGTATTGCTAACGCGGACCGCATCGTCGCCCAGCACGATCAGAATCCGTGATTCACGGACCTTCTGGTTCTGCCGCCGTGCATCGGCCAGGCCCTTGACGAGCATGCTGCGTCCTTCGTTCGATCCTCGCTCTAGCAGCAACCGTGCTTTCCCCAGGTACGCAGTAAAAGGGAAATACGCATCGGGCTGCTCGCTGGAGAGTGCGAGGGCTCGGTCGAAGAATCGCAATGCGTCTGCTGGCCGCCCAAACTCCGCAAGTCCTTCGCCCAAGGCGGTCAATCTCTTCATCTTCTCTGCGACGTCGTTGTATGCCTCGGCTCGGATAAGGGACGCGCTCACCTTCTTGAGCGCGGTGAATGCTTGCCCGTTCAGGAAGGCGATGCACCCAAGCTCCCCGCCTGCGCGAGCTTCCCAGCCGCTGTTGCCAATATCGCCTGCGAGCCGTTCCACCTCACGCCATGTCTTCTCAGCGGCAGCGAGGTCATATTGGAATTCAACGTCGCCCTTCATGGCCAGAATTTGGAGGCGCAGATTTTGATCATCGCGCGCTGCCTCCGTTGCAAGCAGCCGGTCCAATTCTCCGGCCGCGGAGGGTAGAGACAGCGACTCGATGTTTCCGCGAATTTCAACGGCACGTGCAAGGGTTCTGTTGCGCTCGTCCAATTCGAGCCGCCCTGAACGCTGCAACCGCGCAAGCACCCGCGATGCCTCGGCCCAGTTGTTCAGCCATGCCAATTGTTTAGCGCGCTCGAAGGAATCACCAGGACTGGTTCTCCGAACCGCAGCCGGCTGCTGCGCGGCCAGAAAAAGCACGATTAAAGTGATAGAAACTCGGAACCGACGAGATGATCCCACCCAGACGGACATCTGACACCTGTGGATTATTGAAGTGCGTTCTTCCAATTTTACCGAGACCAGTCGATCTGCCGCCGTGTGGTTCTTCACGGCGGATGGGCCTCGGTCGCGTTGTAATCTATGCATTGAGCCGAGAACTCAGCCCGAGCGATTCCGCGTGCATTTGCGGCGGTGCCGGCCCCATGCGGCTGCGCATTTTCGCTTGGTTTATGGCGCGGTTCGGCCATAAGGCGGACCGTTACCTCGCATCGTACAAGTCCAAATTGTTTGCGGACGCTGCGGGCACGCTCTTGGAGGTCGGCCCTGGCGCCGGAGCAAACCTTAGATATTTCGCAGCGAAAGAGGTCCGTTGGATCGGTGTCGAACCGAACCCCTACATGAATCGGCACTTGGCGGAAGAGGCTAGGCGTGTGGGGCTGCGGATTGATGTTTTGTGCGGTACGGCGGAGGATCTGCCGTTCAAGGCGGGGTCGATTGATTACGTCATCAGCACCCTGGTCCTGTGTAGCGTCACTGACCAGCGTCAGGCACTTTCCGAATTGGCGCGGGTGCTCAAACCCAACGGCAAGCTCGTCTTCATTGAGCATGTCGCCGCGCCACCTGGAACATTGCTGCGCCGAATCCAGTCCTTTGTAAAACCGATCTGGCGGCGAATGGGTGATGGCTGCAATCCCGATCGGGAGACGCGTGCGTCGATTGAGCGCTCTGGTCTCGCAATAGGTGAGATCATCGAGTTCGAAGCACCATTGCCTATTGTCCGTCCACATATTGCCGGCTATGCGATCAAA
>JAFAQG010000870.1 GCA_019246575.1 Acidobacteriaceae bacterium | reverse complement strand
CCTCTTACACGATGATCTATTCCCCATCGACCGACCGCGCGGATATCGTCGAGAGCATGCGCCGGCGTCACGTTTACGGCGCCACGGATAACATCGTCGTCGATTTTCAGGCCATCGACGGGCGCGGCCGCCCGCACCTGATGGGCGAGGCATTCGAGACCGATGCCGCGCCCAGGCTGGTGGTGAATATCGCCGGTACAGACCGCATTACCGCCGTCGATATCGTAAAAAACAAGGCTTTCATCTATCATTCCGCTCCCGGCACTAACTCAGTGGAGTTCACTTATGTGGATAACAGCCTGGCAGCAGGGGAAAGTTACTACTATGTGCGCGTCATGCAAATAGATCGAAATCTTGCGTGGTCAAGCCCGGTTTGGATCACATGCAAGGCACGCTAAAAGAGCGCGGGTGTGAAAAAGATACAAACACAGGCGGAAGAATATGTTGAGTAACAAGACTCAATGGTTTTTTATAGCGGCCGCATGCGCGGCGGTGGCGTCGTTTTCGGCGGCGCTGGCGCAACCGGCCGGGCAGAGTGCGGTTGACCCGGATGCGAAGCGGCCCATCGAAGAGCGAATCGACGACTTGATGCGCCGGATGACGCTGAAGGAGAAAATCGGACAGCTCAATCTGCCTTGCGTGTACGTTCGCGAGTTGGGAACGGACATTCCCGCGAAGACGGAGGCGTGCAGGCGGTTTGCGGCCGGCACTTATACGAACGAGATCGGTCCGGGATCGGGATTCTTTACTTTGGCGAATGAGATTCTGCATAAGGGGGCACGGCAGCAGGCCGAGTTCTTCAACGAACTGCAGAAAATCGCGCTCACCCAGACGCGGCTGAAGATTCCACTGCTCGAGGATGAAGAGGGGACGCATGGCGGCATGTTCCCCGGCGCGACAGTTTTTCCGGAAGGCCTGGCCATCGGCAGTTCCTTCGACGTGGATCTGGTCCACTCGATCTATGCGGTCGCGGCTGCGGAGTCGCGCGCGGTCGGCATTCACATGCTCTCCACGCTGGTCATGGAAACGTTGCGCGATCCGCGAATGGGCCGCAACGAGGAAGCGTACACGGAGGATCCATACCTTTATATGCGCATCGGCGAGGCCATCGTGCGCGCCACTCAGGGAAACGATATCTCCGCACCCGATAAGGTGGTCGCCGTCCTCACCGATTTCCCGACTCAGAGCGAACCCGCAAGCGGTCTCGAGCGCGGCGCCATCGAGCTCTCCGAGCGCGCGCTGTGGGAGAACTTCATGCAGCCCTGGATCGGCTCCATCACGAAGTCCGGCGGCCTGGGAGTTATGGCCGGGTACCCGGAAATCGAGGACGTGCCGGCTCACGGCTCCAAGAAATGGATGAACGATGTGCTCCGGCAGCAAATTGGTTTCCGCGGAGTGGTCGTGAGCGAAGGAAATGGATTTGCAACGTTGCAATACGAGCATATTGTTCCCACCCAAAAGCAAGCAGGCTTGTTGGGCCTTGAGGCCGGAGTCGATATGAACATCACTTACGAGCCGGCTTACATGGGGCCTTTGGTCGAAAGTGTCGAACAGGGAATAGTTCCGATGGCCCTGGTGGATCGCGCCGTGCGCCGCGTGCTGGAGTTGAAATTCCGCTTGGGGTTATTCGAGCATCCGTACGTCGATGTGGACCATGCCGTCGAGGTGATGCACTCCCAGGCCAATCAGGCGTTGGCCCTGCGAGCGGCGCGCGAGGGAATCGTGCTGCTAAAGAACGATAAGAACGTGCTGCCGCTGCGTAAGGATCTGAAGTCGATTGCCGTGATCGGCCCTAATGCAGACGACGTGAGAAATCAACTCGGCGATTATTCGCCCCGGATGGTCCTCCAGCACGTCACAACTGTGCTCGAAGGAATCAAAGCGGCAGTGTCCCCTCAGACCAGGGTCACGACCGTACGCGGATGCGATGTAACCGGCGAGAATAAGAGCGGATTTGGGCCGGCAGTAGAAGCAGCTAAGGGCGCCGATGTGGCTCTCGTGGTGGTTGGCGAGATGCACCACAGGCCGACGTCCACAGATGGGGAAGGCCACGATGTAGCCAATCTGGATCTTTCGGGCGTGCAGGAGGATTTGATTCAGGCTGTATTCGCTACCGGAAAACCGACCATTGTGGTGCTGCTGAATGGTCGCCCGCTCTCTACCAGATGGACTTCCGAGCACGTGCCGGCGATCGTGGAAGCATGGGAGCCGGGTGAGCGCGGCGGCGAAGCGATTGCCGACGTGCTGTTCGGTAATTACAATCCGGCCGGGAGGCTGGCGATCTCTGTGCCGCGCCACTCCGGCCAGTTGCCAGTCTATTACAATTTCAAGCCCTCAAAGATCTGGCAGCCGCAGTGGTTACGGCATGGATATGTCGATATGCCGGTGACTCCGCTCTATCCCTTCGGTTACGGGTTGAGTTACACGAACTACGAATACAGTAACCTACACATTGAGCCAGCCCAAATCCATACTGGAGGCGATGCGCAGGTAACTTTCGAGGTCCGCAATACGGGACAACGCGCGGGCACAGAGACAGCGCAGTTGTATATACACGAACAGTACACCCCTATCGCAACGCCGGTAAAACAGCTTCGTGGGTTCGCCCGCGTCTCGCTCGAACCAGGCGAGAAGAAGAGTGTAACTCTGAAACTCACGCCTGAGGACCTCCAGTTACTGGATCAGGATATGAACTGGCGTGTTGTGCCGGGCGATTTTGAAATTATGATCGGAAAATCGTCCGCCGACATCCCGCTCCAGGGAATCTTGAAAGTGGTGCAATAGGCAGTTGGAGCGCGAGCGCGCTCACTTTCAGCGGAGCCCCTGAATAAACGCGATCACACCTGCCCTGACATCCGTTTCCGCCTGGTTCGTAAACGGTGATGTCTGCGGCTCGTATCCGCCCTCGGCGAAAGCTTGCGCGGTCGGCAGATAGCCGAGCCAGCCGTTCGTGTAACCGAAATAGAAGGTGTGCAGGAATGGCGAAGCATTGCGCACCGCCGTGGCGATTTCGCAGAACATCTCTACGGGCGCCGACCAGATCAGCGTGTCGTTGATGCGGAGGAAGCGGACCGGGAATTTCACCATGGGGCGGCCTTCCGATGCGGCGTAGCGACTCAGTTCATTCGGCCACTCCAAACCCTGCTTTTGTGGGGTCAGGATAATTTTTTCTCCTGTCCAGAGCTTTACGTCGTCGCTGGCCGGGCCCATCGTTCGCGCCGCGTCGAGAATATGATCGCCAAGCAGGACCCGGAACTGCGAAAGGTGCCCCTCGCGCGGATTCGGCCTGCCGGTGTAGATGGGGGCCAGATTGCCCGCGGCGCCGTTGAAGTAGAGTACGGGAACGTTCAGCTTCTGCTCGGCATAGGACTCGACGATGCCGGGACCATCGCCACTGACCAAAAGGTTTTGGCCGCTCATAACGGTGCCGTGCATTGCATAGTTCGCCAGCAGGGCGATGGGACTTCCGTCCGGCCGCTCGAGGCGCATCAGGCCGATTTGCCTGTCCGCCGGCCCATCCGGATTGAAGCCCAGCGAAACCGTGCCATCGACATCCTTGGCGCGCCGGTTGATGTTGGCGAATGCAACGCCCTCGCCGAAGGTGATGCGCGCCGGCTCCAGTTTGCCGCGCGCCTCAGTCACGGCACGCACAACACTCTGCTTCACGAAATCGGCATATTCCCGGTTCCACTGATGGTGGCCGCGGTTGCTGTGGAGCGCCGCCCCGATACCATGCGCCCCCACTTCCGGCGCCGAGTGGCTGTGCGTCACACCCCACCAGAAGTTCAGCCGCGGAATTCCCATCGTGCGCTCGAGCTCCGCGGCAACATCGTCGTAAACTGAGGGCGAAAAAGAGGTGAGGTCGCTCGAGACCAGGTACATCTGCACGCCGTTGGCCTCCATCGCAGCGACGCGGACATAGATATGATCCAGAACTCCTGTGGATTGCCGGTCGGCATAGCCCATGAGCCACTGCGGCGAATTGGGTGTGATATCCGCCTTCACCGCCGCTGCACGGAAGCCACTCGCGGTGGTCGTCACGACGGCTAAAAGGAACAGCAAAAAAAGACGCATCCGTTGCAGGTGACGGCCTTTAGGCGCTAATACCGGTTCATCATTGCAAGAAATCCGTTGATGATGCCAGACTCCGCGCAGCCGGGCTTTAGGCGCGAAGATGTAATTTCGTAACTCATGTGCTGAAATGCGGTCTCATCGGGAATGTATCCGCTCGAACCATTGGTGTGAGTAATCATGATGGTGTGGCTGAACGGGGAGCGCTCATCCAGGTGCTGGTGGATCAGAGTGAAGACCTCTCCGGAGACTCCGGCCAAGGCGATGTCGTTCAGCATGAGTAAGCTGAGCCGGATATTTACCGGGTCGCTATCGGTAGCCTGAGGCGGGTGTGCGCCCCGCGTCCAGCGCCTGCCCGGGCAGCTTACTTCCTGCTGTACGCCCCA
>JAFAQG010000530.1 GCA_019246575.1 Acidobacteriaceae bacterium | reverse complement strand
AACAGAGTTTCTAGCGCCACTGGCGCAAGATTTTGCAATGCCCAGGAACGATCGGCTAACATCCGGCCGACCGAGAACCGTTCAGCGCGGAGTTCGACGGACGAGTACACGTCCGCGAGCCCTTCGTTGAGCCATAACGGCAGCTTTGGATAGGAATGCTGGATCACCGAGTGTGCATATTCATGAAGCGCCACATGCGCATGCTCGGGATCTAAATCCTGAAGCACGATGTAATCCGCATCCTGACCGGGTTGATAGTAGGCATAAGCGCCCGGATTCGGCTGATACCGGCGATATTCTTTCGCATCCGCGAACGCGACAACTTTGACCCGCGCTTTGGGCAGCGCCGCACCGAAACTCGTCTCCAGAAAGAAAGAACGGGCCTGTTCGAGCGTTTCGAGCAGGCGAATAGTCTGATCCCGCGTCCCACAACTATAGAGGATGAAGTTTTCCGTCGTCGCCGTGGACCAGCTCGCGGGGGACGCTACACAGAGATGCGCTGTAAGGAGGAACGCGGTTGCAAGCAGTTTCGGCAAAGGCCGGTGCCGGACGAGTGTTCGAACCGGGTTTGGTGCTTGTGCCACGTATCGTTCCTCCTCAGCGAAAATCCGCCGTTAAGCGCTGAGTAGTTGATCGGAAACGGCGCCTTAAGCATTGAGATCAGAAAAATCTTTAGAGAAATCGGCTGCAATCCGCACTATTACTCCCAGAAGGTGAAGAAGCGCGAGTGAATGGGATCAGAGCGAGTATGGTGCGAGTTGCACTTGCGACCGCGGTTCTCCTGGCCGCATGCTCGCATCCCCACTTGGGCGAGAAGACCGGGCGAGCGCGGAAGCCGGTCGAGCGGAACGCAGCGTCTGTGCCGCGCAAAATCTACAAATTCTCGGTGATTCCTGGAGGAGCGTTTTCCGCCGAAGAACTACGGATCGCGCGCGCAGTGGACCGCGTCGTGGCATCTCATTACGCGGATTTCGGAAGCAATAGCGTGACAGTGCGGCTTCCGGCAGACTCCTACATGCACGTCTCGTATCGCATGAAGGATCGAATCTACTGGACCCGTGAACGACGTCGCATCCCGAAAGGCGAACTGGTCTTAACGGATGGAAAGAAACTGGCGAGAGCGCGCTGTGGGAACAGATTGTCATTTGAACCGCAACAACCGACTGCTCCTCACGAGCCAAGCGAGGAAGCACTGAATGCTCCCGAGCCGCCCCAGAATACGAGCCTCAGAGCCGAGTCAAATGTGCCGCTACTCCCTCCTGAATTCGACATTCTTTCTCCGGCGGCGAGCCCACCGTTAGGGCTGCCTGAAGCCTATGCGACAAACGGCTTTGACAAGCCGAGTGGCCGCGATACGAACGCAACCTCACCCTGGGGGCCAGGGCCAACCTCGCCCGGAGGGATTTCTGGCTGGACACCGGGTCGCACGTTCACGCCGTTCCCCGGAGGACTCGGTACGGGCTCCCCGAGTGCACCAGGAGTGGGACCGTCCAATGGACCCGGCCCAGGATTACTGGTGAGCGTTCCTGAACCCGACAGTCTTCAGCTCTGGTTTGCCATCGCGGTGTTCTTGGCCGGCTTAACTCGTTGGCGCGGCTTCCGGAGCATTGTTGTAACCTACATGGGAGTGTCCTTGTCTGATCACCGATGGCCACGCTCGAGCAGACGAAGATCGCAAAACGGATGCTTAGGCCCAAGGCGGATGGGCGTCGGCGGGTCATTATTGAGGGTGTTGCGCCGGAGATAGACGCCGGGCGCTTTCCGGCAAAGCGTACGATAGGCGACTTGGTCCGCGTGGAAGCGGACGTTTTTACCGACGGACACGATTCGGTAGCGGCCGCACTTTTATATCGGCACGAGAACGCGAAGAACTGGAACGAACAGAGATTCGAACCGATCAACAACGACCGCTGGTTTGCTGAATTTCGCGTCACAGAACTCGGCCGCTACCGTTACACGCTTCTGGGCTGGGTCGATCACTTCGAGACCTGGCGCAAAGACCTGCTGAAGCGCATTCAGGCGAACACCGATACGCCGGTCGACTATCTCATTGGCGCAGGCCTGATCGAAGAAGCAGTTGAGCGCGCGAAAGAGCCCGACGCGGAGTGGTTACGGCAAAAGGCTAATCTTCTGACAACGGCTTCGGATCTGCCGGCGCGGCGAGTATCTGCAACCGATCCTGCTTTGAAGCAGACGATGCTTCGGTATCCGGATCGGCGTTTTGCGACGGAGTTTGAACGCGAGCTGGAGATAGTCGTGGATCCGGTACGTGCACGGTTCAGCTCGTGGTATGAATTCTTCCCGCGATCGACTTCGCGGCAACCGGGCCGGCATGGCACGTTTGCCGATTGCGAAGCACGCCTGCCGTATATCGCCGAAATGGGATTCGATGTGCTGTACCTGCCGCCTGTTCATCCCATCGGCCTAATGTTTCGCAAAGGCCGGAATAACACAACTACTCCTGAGCCGGGCGATGTCGGTAGCCCTTGGGCGATCGGAGCGGCGGAGGGCGGACACAAATCGATTCATCCACAATTGGGAACGCTCGAGGATTTCCTCCGGCTCGTGAAAAAGGCAGAGGAGTTCGGCATTCAGATAGCCTTAGACATCGCATTCCAGGCTTCGCCAGATCATCCGTATGTAAAAGAACACCAGGAATGGTTTCGAACGCGGCCAGACGGAACAATTCAATATGCGGAGAATCCGCCCAAGAAATATCAGGATATTTATCCGTTCGATTTTGAAACCCCTAAGTGGTTCGAGTTGTGGCAAGAATTGAAATCCGTGTTTACGTTCTGGATCGATCAGGGCGTGCGGATTTTTCGAGTCGACAATCCTCACACAAAGGCATTCCCGTTTTGGGAATGGTGCATAACGGAAATCAAGCGCGATTTCCCGGATGTACTTTTCCTCTCCGAAGCATTCACCCGCCCGAAGATTATGTACCGGCTGGCTAAGTTAGGCTTCAGCCAATCGTAGACTTACTTCCCGTGGCGGAACGTCAAGGCGGAACTGACTACTTATTTGACTGAACTGACGAAGACGAACGTTCGCGAGTTCTTTCGGCCGAATCAATGGCCGAATACGCCCGATATTTTGACCGAGTTTTTGCAACTGGGTACGAGACCGGCATTCATGATCCGTTTTCTGCTCGCCGCGACATTGGGGGCGAATTACGGCATCTATGGACCCGCATTCGAGCTGATCGAATCGAGGCCTGTACGGCATGGAAGCGAGGAGTATCTTGATTCGGAGAAATACCAGGTCCGCGAGTGGGATTTGAACCGGCCGGATAGTCTACGCGAGTTTATTTCGCTGGTCAATCATATTCGTCATGACAATCCGGCTCTACAAAACGATTGGACGCTTGAGTTTCACGGCATCGATAACGATCAAATGATCTGTTACGGCAAGCGGAGCGAGGACGGAGCAAATCTGATTCTTGTGGTTATTAACTTGGATCCGCATCACAGGCAATCGGGTTTTACAGATCTTGCACTCGACAAGCTGGGCGTCGAAACTGACAGGCCATTTCAGGCATACGATCTGCTAACCGGTGCACGATATCTATGGAAAGGTCAACGCAACTACGTAGAACTGAATCCCGACAGTGTACCAGGGCATATCTTCCTCATACGCAGACGAGTGCGAGTGGAAAGTGACTTCGAGTATTTCCTCTGAACGTTTGAATTGACCGAGATCGAAAGCATGAGCCGTCAAGTTCCCGTCCTGAATGTGCGCTCGACAGGAGATGTGCTTCAGGGCGAGGCGCTGCAACAGTTGTCGCGGGTACTGCCGGAGTTTTTGGCGACACAGCGATGGTATCGAGCCAAGGCGAAAACCATTAAGCAGACTCGTATCCGCGATGTAATTCCGATGAGTGAGTTGCAATCTTACCTGGTCATCGTTGGTGTCGATTATACGGACGGAGAATGCGACACGTATTTACTTCCGTTGTCGCTGTCCGAAGCGGGTGGAACGCGGGACCCTAATCCGGTCGCAACAATTCGCGTACCCGGCGGTAGCGATCGGACGCTGTCGAACGCCTTGGCAGAGGCAAGCTTCCGCGGCGCGCTGCTCGATGCAATTGCCTGTAATAGGGAATACGAAGGGCGCGAAGGAGTGTTTCTGGCATCCCGGACCGACGCGCTAGACCGGAAATGCGGATCAACGGAGCCGGCGGTCGAGAGTTTTGTATCCCGCGCCGAGCAGAGCAACAGTTCAATTATCTTCCGTGAACGATACATCCTCAAGATTTTTCGCAAACTGGAATCAGGCATCAATCCCGACTTAGAAATCGGGCATTTTCTTGCCCGGCGTGGCTTTAGATACACGCCGGCGCTTTGCGGAGACATGCAATATCGGCCCCGTAAAGGCCCTCCCATGTACGCAGGTATTCTGCAGGCCTTTGTACCGAATGAGGGCGATGCGTGGAAGTACACCCTGGAATCGTTGAGCGGATATTTCGGGCGCACACTCGGGTCTGCTGCGCCGCCGAAATTGGAATCCTATCATCCTTTAGACCTCTGCGATGAAGAAGTGCCGGCCCTTGCTCGCCAAACCATCGGCGAGTACATCGAGTCAGCTCGACTGTTGGGCAGGCGGACGGCACAGATGCATGCCGCGTTGAGCGATGCGCAAGGCGAGGCGGATTTTGTGCCGGAGCCCTTTTCCCCTGACTACCGCGATGTGCTGTACGGGGAAATGATGAAGGAGGCGGATCGGACTTTTCGATTGTTGCGAGACAAGCGCGACACATTGCCGGCGGAAGCTGCCGAGGACGCATCCCGTCTGCTGCCCTCAGAGGCAGACATACGGCAGCGGTTCTCAACCTTGCGCGACTCTCGCATCACCGCAATGCGCATTCGCCAACACGGCGATTATCACTTGGGCCAGGTGCTCTATACGGGAGATGACTTCGTCATCATCGACTTCGAAGGCGAACCGGCGCGGCCTTTGGCCGAGCGGCGTTCGAAAACACTCGCCATGCGAGATGTTGCCGGGATGATTCGATCCTTCTCGTATGCAGGTTACGCTGCGCTATTCGGGCAGGTTGAAGGCGTGCCTTCGGACGTGCATACGAAGACAGCGGTGGAATCATGGGCGTCCTTCTGGGCTGCGTGGGTCAGCGCCACATTTCTGAGGGCGTACTTCGAGCAGGCAGCCAAACTGCCGTTTGTAAGCGAGAGCGCGGAGGAGCGTCGGATGCTATTTGACGCATTCGTTTTGCAAAAAGCGCTCTATGAACTCGCGTACGAGCTCAACAATCGCCCGGATTGGTTACCGATTCCGCTGCGTGGCATATTGAGCCTGACCAGCTAAGCGATAGGCCGACAAATGTCGAACAGAGACTTCTTTTTTACAGACAGGGATTTTCACTACTTTCAAGAGGGCACGCATACGCAGCTCGCGAATGTACTCGGCGCGCATCAGATGAACGATGGAACGCATTTTACAGTATGGGCACCTGATGCGAAATCCATCTCCGTAATAGGAGACTTCAACGGCTGGAATAAGGACGCTGCTCGAATGTCATCGAGAGGGCGCGCCGGAATCTGGGAGACGTTCGTTCCTAACACGTGGATTGGCGCTAAGTATCAGTTCTACATTGAATCGAACCAGGCAGATTACCACGTAAACAAGGCTGACCCGTACGGAGTGTTTCAAGATACGCCGCCCAAGACGCAATCGATTATCTGGGATCTCAAGTACGACTGGAGCGACCAGGAATGGATGGCGAAGCGGCGCGGAGCAAACAGCCTCGAGGCTCCGATATCGATTTACGAGGTGCATGCCGGATCCTGGCGGCGGGTTGCACATGAAAATAACAGGCCACTGACTTACAACGAGTTAGCCGATCAACTTATTCCCTATGTGAAGGAGATTGGATTTACTCACGTGGAGTTCATGCCCATCATGGAGCACCCGTTCTATGGCTCGTGGGGATACCAAAGTACCGGCTATTTTGCGCCGACGAGCCGCTACGGTACCCCGCAGGATTTCATGAGACTGATCGACCGCTTCCATCAGAACGGAATCGGCGTAATTCTCGATTGGGTGCCCTCGCACTTCCCGAATGACGAGCACGGGCTCGGCCTCTTTGATGGCGAACATGAATACGAGCCTGCAGACCCACGCAAAGGTGTGCATCCGGATTGGAACAGCTTCATTTTCGATTACGCGCGACCGGAGGTGCGCAGCTTTCTCTTGAGCAGCGCGATGTTCTGGCTGGACAAGTATCATGCGGATGCACTGCGAGTGGATGCTGTCGCTTCGATATTGTATCTGGATTATTCGCGGAAGCCGGGCGAGTGGATTCCGAACCAGTACGGAGGGCGCGAGAATCTGGATGCCATCGCGTTCCTCCGAGTAATGAACGAAGATGTCTACCGCTACCATCCCGATGTGCAGACCATCGCGGAAGAGTCCACCGCGTGGCCGATGGTCTCGAAGCCGACTTTCGTGGGAGGGCTAGGCTTCGGGTTGAAGTGGGACATGGGCTGGATGCACGACACCCTGCAATACCTGGCGAATGATCCGCTGTACAGGAAATTCCATCATCACGAACTGACATTTCGGATGGTGTACGCGTTCAACGAGAACTACATTCTTTCGCTGTCGCATGATGAGGTGGTCTACGGAAAGGGATCGCTGCTGACCAAGATGCCGGGTGATAACTGGCGAAAATTTGCGAACGTGCGAGCGCTGTTCGGGTATATGTACGCGCAACCCGGCAAGAAGCTGTTGTTCATGGGCATGGAGTTTGGTCAGTGGTCCGAATGGAAACACGACGGAAGTCTCGAATGGTCGCTGCTGAACGAGCAGCCGCATTCGGCTTTGCGATTGCTCGTAGGCGATCTGAATAACATGTACCGGAGCGAGGGAGCGCTACACGCGTGCGAATACACTCCCGACAGTTTCGAGTGGATCGACAATCATGACGCCGAAAAGAACATCATCTGCTTTCTTCGTAAGGGGCAGTCGGAACAGGAACGCATCGCGGTGGTCTGCAATTTCAACCCGGTCCCACAGGACAGCTACCGGATCGGAGTACCGGCGCGAGGATTCTGGAAAGAAATCATGAACACGGATGCAGTGCAGTACGGCGGCTCGGGTCGGGGCAACTTCGGCGGAGTAAACACAGTTCCCATTCCGCTGCACGGGCGCAGATACTCGCTGACGATCAATGTGCCGCCGCTCGGGGTTGTGTTTTTCCGGTTCGAGCCAGGCCAGTCGTAAAAACCCCGGGCCCCTCTTCCCCGCCCCGATATTCTGCATTACAATTTGAGGCAGTTGGTTGCAGCTGGGTCAGAAGTACTTATGTTGAGGAGGTCTATGTCGATCCGCCACATGTCAAGCGAAGCTTGGCTGCGTATGCTGGGTTTTCTTTTCCTCTCTGGCGCCGCGTTCGGCCAAGTCACAACGGGCACCATCCTGGGAAGCGTCCATGATGTTACGGGCGCTGCCGTGTCGGGCGCTAGAATCACCGTCACAGATACAAACAAGGGAACGAGTACACAGTCCGAAACGGACCAGACCGGCGATTATACCGTGCCGTTCTTGATACCCGGCACGTACACCGTCGCGGTCGAGAAGGAAGGTTTCAAGCGCGAAGTCTCACAGAACGTTGCTCTCGACGTAGATCAGAAAGCGCGCGTCGATTTTGCGCTCCAAGTGGGCCAGGTCACGCAGACCCTCGAAGTGACCGCTGCAGCGCCACTGATCCGGTCGGAAACGGCGGAGCTCGGTGAAGTTATTAACCAGCGGTCGGTGGAAGAATTGCCGCTGAACGGCCGTAATTTCGCGCAGCTTGTGTATCTTGTACCGGGAGTTACGCAGGGGCAGGCGGGTGAAAACCTTTCAGGCGCGAGCACATTCAACCCGCGCGCCGCTTCGGACTTCAACGCGCTCGGAAGTCAAGCCAACGCGAACGCGTGGCTTGTGGACGGCATCATGGACAACGAATACACATTCAACACGGTAATGGTTCAGCCGTCCGTAGAATCCGTACAGGAGTTCAAAGTTC
>JAFAQG010000767.1 GCA_019246575.1 Acidobacteriaceae bacterium | reverse complement strand
CAACGAGCCTTGCATTAGTTCAATGCGTTTCCGCTGGCGCTCGGACAAACGATCCAGCCGAAGGCGTGAAGCCGCGACCTCGAGCGACCGGTGGCTCACGTCCATGCCAACGATTCGTTCAAACGTTCGGTCGGCCAGCAGCCGTCGGAGCAATTTGCCCTCCCCACAGCCGAGATCCAGGATCGACTTCGCTTCCAGAGTCTTGAGCCTCGCCGCCACCTGATTCAGCCGTTGGGTGTGAAGCGTCATCGGGCGTTCCAGGTCTCTTTCTGCAAGCGCCGCCTGCTCTGTTTTCGACTGTCCAGCGTCCACAGCGGCGTTCTCTTCGTCCAGAAGCCTTGCCAACGCCTGATCAATCAATGACGGCTTGCGTTTCAGATATCTTTGGACGATCAACTCACGGTATGGATGGTTGCCCAACCAACCTTCGCCACGGCGAAGCAGTTTGTCTACCTCCGCATCCCCGATGTAATAATGCTTCTCGTCATCGAGAACCGGCAACAGCACGTACAGATGCGACAGGGCGTCGTGAACCGTCCTATGAGCGTCGAGCGTAAGGCGGAAATAGGGGCTCGCACCCCAATCCGCGAATTTCTCGTCGAGTGCAATAGGCGTAGCGCCGACGCAGTAACCAAGCGGCTCGAACAGTTTGTGCAAAATGTCGGCTCCGCCGCGTGCGCGGATTACCTCGACAGTTATTTCCAGCGGCAATTTCCTATCGACCAGTTCCGGCCGCTTCTGGCAGTTGCCCGCAAGCGCTGTCCCAAAGATGCGCCCCATCGCTACGGTGAGATAGGATGATGCGACATAAGGCCGGTCGTTCACATACTCTTCGAGTTGCTGGGCGCCCCGCACCAGATCCACCGGGTCGAGCTCCAGTAGAAGGCATGCCGTGCACCGCCGCTCAGCCGCATTGGAATAGAAAACGTATGCCTTCCCAAATGGCAGTTCGGCGGAATGCAGATTAGCTGGATTCTTATGCAAAAGAAATCCGAGGTCTGTGGCCTGGTCGGCCGTATTTGTGATCGTGATCAACACGGTAAGCTCGTAAATCCAGCCTCTTGGATGTAGTCCCTTTGTGTGTAGTCCCTGATACTTTGACCTGCTCTCATTCTCATAAGTGCACAGGCCGTTTTGCTTGCCCTTGTGCGCGTTCTCATAAGCCTGCGGCGACAACCGTTGGAGAAACATTCTGCTGCTCTACCTGGTTGAGCTACCGTGCACTTTCGCACACGACCCGGATTCGAACCGGGAACCAACAGACTAAAATGTAGTTCCTCCTGCATTCGCCGCAGGCATTCCGCGCTGGCGACAAGGGTTGACGAGAGTTTCCCAACCTTTCGGCTGAGAGCGGGTATCGAAACCCGCCAGGTCCGATGTACTCCCGCCGGCATTCGCCAGCCACCTCCAAAAGGGCCGACAAGAATTGGCGAGACCAGACATTTCACAGATGTAGTCCCGCCGGCATTCGGCCCCGGTTTCAAATAATGACAGCTTCGATACGCGCGATCCAGTGGTCCGCTTCCAGTTGGCCGGCAGCGAACGCGGAGATTACTTCGAACACCTGATCGGAGAATCCTCCGACATTCAGAATGTCCGCGCGTTCCGTCGCCTGCGTTGTTTGGTTTGGCTGGATATCCAGGCAAACCAGGCGAGCCTTCGGATTCCGCTGCCGGAATTCCGACCACTCTGCGAACAACGCAGTTCCCCGGCCGCGTCCCTGATCCACCCACGACTCGTTATCCGAGACGAAGAGCACCAGGTCCGCCTTCGCCTTGCGCTGGTTCAAAAGGCGAACCGGAGCGCTGCAGTTCGTGCCGCCGCCACCGATCGAAGCGAGCCGTCCCGCGTTCGTCATTACGGTATCGCGCGAGTTCAGATCCACCGGGACGACCTCCTGCTCAAACGGCAGTATGATCGCGGTCTGATTCTTCCGCAGCACCGACGCAGCGACCAACGCTGCCACATCGACGCACTGAACGTTTGTCGTCGAGCCTGCCCGATAACCCGTCACGGGGCTCTTCATCGAGCCCGAAACATCCGGACAGACCACCACGTCGCCGGCAATGGACGGCACATTCGCAACTGCCAGTTCCATCGCATCCTGTAAAGCATTCCGCACTTCCTGGGGAACGGCCGCATGACAGTTGCGATACGCCGTCATCAGTTGGTACGGGAACACCTGCGCCGGCTGAATCGCACCGACGTCGCGCAGACGTCCTGCGATAATGCTCGTCATTTCACGCTCTTCGAACACGCCATGGCGTGCAAACGAATTCATTCGCGTGGTTTGCCACGAAGCGTTTCTTGCGATGCCCACCCAGTGCTTCCGGGAGAGCGGCAACGCCGAAAGCAGCATGAACGGAAGGTCCGGAACTTCCGACGCCTCACCAGCCTTAAATTGCTCGAATTGCATTACCAGCTTCGGCAAAGCATTCGGATTGTAAGACCGGCCGAGCATGTAGCCGTAGAAGGCCTCCCGCACCGGGCCAGCCGGCTTCGGATGAACCATCTTTACGATGTCCGCGAGGGACGGACTCTGCCCGGCACTCGAGCTGAACAGAGCATCCTCCTCGCGGCTGGCGAGCCATTCGCGTACCAACCGCTTGGGAGCACTCCCCAACGATTTCCGACCCACAACTCCAGAGCGAAGAATTTGGACGTACGTGCGCAACATACGCGCGTTGTCAATGACACGCGAGAAAACGGCTTCGTGCAGTCTGGTATCGCGCGCAGACAGCCAGGCGCAAAGCAGCGCGGGCATATCCTTCATAAACGACTGCGTTCTGCTGTAGATAGCCACACGCGCGACGAATTCCGGATCAACCGCATCGCACAGTTCGAGCACACGTGTCAGTTGCTCATCAGCAGCCGCGTAGAAAGTACGTCCGAAACAGCCGGTCGCCGCATATTGCGCCAGAGCGTGCTTCGGTTGCAACGCGTATGCGGGAGCACTCTCCGAGTTCACAGCATCGGTTTGCGGGATCAGGGCGTCTCGCAGACTTGCGAATAGCGTCTTGTTAGCCATT
>JAFAQG010000488.1 GCA_019246575.1 Acidobacteriaceae bacterium | reverse complement strand
CGCAACGCCGTAGAGCATCGAAGTAAGTCTGCCGGCCCAGCGCCAGGAGCTTGGCGATCCGGTGCCAATTTCAACCAGCCACGAATATCCAACCAACAGCAATAATAAGATCCCCCAGACGAGGTGATGGATGTGGCGGCCCCGCATGCTGACGTTGTGGAACGGACCGATATCGTTGTGTATCGCAATGGTGATTCCGCGCACGACGATGATAGCGACAAAGAATCCGACAGAGGCAAGAAACATCCTCTCGCGCCGCGGTTCTGGAAATTGCTGCTGGTAAACGGACCGAAGGCGGCCCCGTGAAAAGATAAAGACGAGTAGCGCCAGGACCGCGGCGATGATCAGCGGCCCGATCCAAAAGCTACGGTGCGTCCATGGCATGGCCGGCGGAACTCGGATGTATAGCGCCGAGCGTGCTCTGGTACATGTTGCTCATGCTCTTGTGCAGAGCCTCCAGACAACTTTGCTTCAGATACAGCATATGTCCTGCGTCGCAGTAGGACATGGAAATGTTACTGCGCAACGCCGGCGCAAGCCCAAGATGATTGAAGGTGTATTCGGTCGCGTAGAAGGGAGTGGCTAGATCGTAGTATCCATTAACCTGCAGAACATGCATGAACTGGTTCTGCGACATGGCATAGCGCAGGCGCTCAGCGACATTTACATAAGAGTTAGTAAACTCCGAGTAATTCCAGGGCCATACTTTACTGGTAAGAATTTCGTAACTCAGGTCCGTTTGCCAGTTCAATTCCTTGCGTACGTACTCATTGAATGCTGCCGTGTATGCGCCCTGCACGGCTGCATAACTCGGGTCGTATTCCGGCCGCTCGCCTGCAGCATCTACATCGACGCCTACTAACCGGCTGTCATATCGGCCAATGGTCTCCTTTTCATTCCTGAGGAGTTCCTTCGTGAAACGCGCCTGCGAGATACGGAGGTTTGCGTGATCGATATACTCGGGCGACAGACCTGTAAATTTCGTAAGCTGCTGAATGACCTGTGTACGCTCGGAGTCCGGCAATCGATCGCCCGTCATGAGAGCGTACGCATACGTACCGCCGGCAAACTTTCGCGCCTCTTCGACCGCGTGTTGAAGATCGCCGTTTTGCAGATCGGGTGGTAGCTTCTTGTGGTACCAGGCAGCTGCCGTATAAGTAGGTAGGAAGAAAATATATGGGAAGTCGTTGCCCGGATTAAACGACAAGGTCTCGAAGTTAAGCACCGAAGAGATAAGTGTGATTCCGTTAAGGTAGATGCCATGTTGGCGGATCAGATACTCGCTAAGTCCTGCGGCGCGCGTTGTTCCATAGCTCTCGCCGGCAAGAAACTTAGGTGAATCCCAGCGTGCGTACTTTGTGAGATACAGGCGAATGAACTCCGATACGGAATCCAGATCGCCTTGGAGGCCGTGAAACTGTTTTGGATCGACACCCGGAGCGTTCCGGCTGAAGCCCGTTGTTACGGGATCGATAAAGACCAGATCGGTGAAGACGAGACCGGTCTGCTGGTTGTCGATTATATGGTAGGGCGGCGGAACGGGCTGACCTTCGGAAGAGAGCGGAATACGACGGGGACCGAGCGCACCCATGTGGAGCCATACCGACGAGGAACCCGGACCGCCGTTGAAGGTAAATGTAACGGGACGTTTTGTCGCGTCAGCTCCGTCCAGCGTGTAGGAGATATAGAACATGCTGGCCTTCGGCTTGCCATCATCCTTGTTGAGCAGCAAAGTTCCCGCAATAGCGGTGTAATGAAGCTCCTGCCCGTTGACGCGGATTGTATGTTGCGTCTTCGAAGATTTTTCCTCGGCCGGCGGCGCGGGGAATTTTTCGTCGGCAGATGATGCTTCGGTAGGCGGGTTCGCTTCGGACCGTGCCCGCTCGCGCTCGGCTGCCGACGGACGTTGCGCAACTGCCGGAACAACGCACAAGAGCAGAACGGGAACAAGAGACTTATACCCCATCGTCATTGACCTTTTCGAATCATGACACACGCAGCACAAAGGGCCCCGACCAAGCCGGCACTCGTATGCGGCCTCGCTTCGGCATCTACGTTCAGCCCGTGTCCTTTAACGGCTGCCGAAGTAACAGGCCCAATGCTCGCGACCTTTGTCTTGCGGAGCGGTTCCGTGCCGATGAGCTTTACCAAATTGTCAACGGTCGAGGGGCTGGCAAACAGAGTCCAATCAGGAAACGGATCGCGGAAGACGCGCGCAGCCTGCGCTGCGGCTCCGGCCGGCATGGTGTTGCGATACGCCTCGACGACATCGACCTGTGCGCCCAATTTTCGCAGTTCAGTCGGGATCACGTCGCGAGTGACAGCCGCACTCGGAATCAGAACACGCTTACCGTTCAAATCATGCACACGAAATGCCTCCAGCAGCGACTCCGCCACGTATCGATCGGGTGTCATGCTGACCTTGAATCCCTTTGCTTCCGCGGCTTCGCGAGTTGTTGTGCCGATGGTTGCGATTCGGGGGCGTGAAGGCGGATTCCGCCCGACGGGCTCCGCTGCAAACGCATCGAGTGCGTTCGTGCTCGTAAAGATTATCCAGTCGTAAGCTTCTGCGCTTTGGGCGGCGCGGCGCAGCGGTTCCGGATTTTCCGGCGGCGCAATGGCGATCACGGGTAGCAGGATGGTTTCGGCGCCTCGCTCGCGTAGAGGAGCGGCAAGGTCTTGTGCCTGGCGCGCCGCCCGGGTCACGACGACGCGAACGCCTTCGAGTTCCCTCACGTTTTGAGGGCGAGAATCATTTCGCCCGCACCCTTCGCAAGCAGGTCGGCGGCAACCGAGTGGCCGAGTTGCTCGGCGTCTTCGCATGGGCCTTCGGCATTCACTCTCGAGTGACGCGAGCCATTCGGCGCAAACACGCCGGCGGTCAATCGCAGTTTGCGATCGACGACTTCGGCGAAGGCGGCGATCGGCAATTGACATCCGCCGCCCAAACCGGCCAGCACAGCGCGTTCGCAATGGACCGCTTGAGCCGTTGGCTCGTGGGTGAGCTCGCGACAGATATCGAATGCGGGATCGCCGGCACGCGTTTGAACGGCGAGAGCGCCCTGGCCTGGCGCCGGGCACATATCGGCGACCGGCAGAATCTCTGCTACGTCGCCCTGAAGACCCAGCCTTCGCAAGCCTGCGACGGCGAG
>JAFAQG010000341.1 GCA_019246575.1 Acidobacteriaceae bacterium | reverse complement strand
CGAAGACGAGATCCTCGAAGAGCATCCGGGTCTCGAAAAAAGAGGATTTGGCAGCCGTGTACGCGTTCGCCGCAGAGTTAGCAAATACGAGTTACGGCGATTAGTAGGCGAGCCCTGCGGCTGCTTCTCAATCAGAACCTGTCTCCGAAACTGATCCGCATGCTCGCCGATGTCCTGCCCCGACTGGAAAGCGTGTACGACCACGGTGTTATGGGCGCATCGGACCCCGCGAGTTCTTCATTTCAAGAGATGCAGCGGCAGGGGACACCTTCGAAGTAGATGCGTGCCTCGCTGCCAACACCAGGCGAGACCTCCGGAAGCGCAAGAGGTCCGCGCGATAATCAAAGAGATTAAACCGGGAGCACACATAGAGCGGCGCTCGTTTCCGGGTTTCGGCCGTTCCTCCCCTGTGCAGTCAACGAAGAGTGATAACCGCCATTAAGCGTACAGCGCGCCCCATACTCGAGGCCTGCAGCACCTTCAAGCCGGAATACAGACCAGCGCTCGTTCTGATGCGAATGGAACGGGCACGCCCTGAGCCGGTGAAACCCCACGAAGGGCATCTGCACAGCGCAATTTCGTGGATCAAACGGGCGCAGGATGCAAGCGGCTCCGGTGGTGTCTCCTGGGGATATCGCATGCGACGCCCCGTCCGCACGGCTCTTCCGGTTGGCTGGATCGCTCCGTATCCGGAGACGACCGGTTACATCATCCCCACCATGCTCCGCTATGCGGGTTTGTGCAATGATGCAGAGAGCCTGGAGCGCGCCCGAAGCATGGGTTTATGGGAGATGCAGATCCAGTTGCACGATGGCGGCATTCAGGGCGGGATCTACGGCGCACAGCCGGTTGCGTCCAGCACCTTTGTTACCGGGCAAGTGCTGTTCGGCTTCACTGCTGGCTACGTGAGGTTCAGCGACCCCCGCTTTCGGGCTGCAGCGCTCCGCGCCGGCGAGTGGCTGTTGAGCTGCCTGGACGAGGGCGGCCGATTTACTCGCGGGTATTCGCATTTCTGTGCGCCGGGCGCGAAGGCGTACGAAGCGCGTACCGGTCTTGCACTCGCGGCAGCCGGCGAAGTGGTGGGCCGTGATGATTTCGGTGCTGCTGCTTCACGAATGGCAAATTATGCTCTGCGGTGCCAAAGAGAAAACGGCTGGTTTGATGAAAACGATCTCGACAGGCACGAGGCTCCGCTGACGCACACAATTGGCTATGTGCTCGAGGGATTACATGGGCTTGGCATTCGACTCGGACGTGCGGATTGTCTCGCCGCCGTTGACCAAACGCTCACCACTATCGTTCCTCTCATCCGCGATGACGGATTTCTTGCCGGACGTTGGTATCGCGACTGGACACCCGCGGCGGATTGGGCTTGTTTGACCGGCTCGGCTCAGATTGCGGGCGTCTTTCTTCGTCGATACTGCGAGACACGAAACGCCGTGTATTTCGATGCCGGCAGAAAACTGCTTGGCTTCGTTTGTTTCACGCAGGACCTCAAGCCCGGCTTTCCCGGCATAGACGGCGGCATTCGCGGCTCGTACCCGGTGCAAGGCAATTACGGCCAGTGGTGCGTATTGAATTGGGCCACCAAATTCTTTGCCGATTCGGTAATGGATTACCTCGCAGCGAGTACGACGACTTAAAATTCAGCTACAATGGCCGCCACGTTTTTTTGCGATCCGGCTGACAGCGCCGACTTATCGCAAGCAATCGAACAGCATGGCGCCACAAACCCGTTCTGTACTGCGGGTTACGTGCGTGCGATGACTGAATTGGGCCACGAGGCATGGATGGCCGGGCTGCGCCACAATTCGGAGATCGCCGGTTTGTCACCAGCGTTCGTTAAGTGTGGCAGACTCTCGCGCGTGCTCGAAATGCCTTCTCTTTGCGCCGGAGCGTCCGAACCCCAATTCTGGGATGGTCTCTTAGGTTTTTGTGAACGCCTGAAGATTTCCGATCTGCTACTCGATACCTTCAACTCGCCGCCTGTCGAGATACCGCACCTGAAAGGGGAGCTTGATCGCAAGCAGCGTGAAGAATACACGCTCGACCTGCAAAAGCTGGAGTTGGCGGCTGTACTTTCGACGAATCACAAAAGAAACCTAAAAAAAGCGCGCGGCGCCGGCGTGTCGCTACTCCCTGCGAGCGACCCCACAGCTTGCGACGAACACTTACGTCTGATGCAGGCCTCGACGAATCGACGACAGGATCGCGGCGAGACTGTATCCATGGCTTTGGATCCTGCTGAGTCAAGTGCGTTCCTCAAGCACGGCGTCGGAGAGCTGTATCAGGCCGTCTATGAGAAGCAACCGGTTTCCTCGGTGCTGATACTGCGATCTGTGAAAGCCGCCTATTATCATTCGGCGGGCACCACTCCGGAAGGAATGGGCCTGGGGGCATCGCATTTCCTGATCCATGCGATTTCCGAGCACCTGAAGCAGAGTGGGGTCGCGACCTTTAACCTGGGCGGCGCTGAGCCAGGCTCATCGCTCGCACGTTTTAAAACGGGTTTCGGTGCATCGGTAATATCTCTGGCCTCGTTGCGTTGTTATCTCGGGCCTGTCTGGAAAAAGAAGCTTCGGTCCGCGGTTGTGCTCGCGCGTCGGCAGCCGTTTTTTCGAGTACTCGTCGGAAGAACGTAAATACTCCCGGTAACATGAAACGCTGGTTGAAATCTCTGGCCGCCCGGCTCTCCGCGACCCCTGTAGTGCGGAGTTCCGTCGTCCACCTTGTCTATCCGAACATTGTTCGCTGTTTACGCGAAGAGGTGCAACCGGATGTTGAAGCGCCGGAAGTGGTGCAGACGCTTGCTTGGAAGAGCCACTCCTGTCTGGTTCTGCAGGAAGAGCTGACGGGCGGAAAGAATTGCTGCCCTGACCGAATGCGTTCTGACCGGGAAACCCGGGCGGCTCTTTTCAGTACTGTGCTCGAGAACATGAACGGCTGCACGGGGGATATCCTCGAGTTTGGGGTGTCCTCCGGCGAGTCGTTCCTTTACTTCCTGAACCAATGCCCGGAACGTCAGGTCTACGGATTTGACTCGTTTGACGGCCTGCCCGAGGACTGGTGGACGCGTCCGAAGGGCACGTTCAAGGCCGAGCCGCCTCGCTTCGATAATCCGAATGGCCATCTCATCAAAGGCCTCTTCGATCAAACGCTCCCCCGGTTCATTGCGAGCTGGAACGGGCGAGCGGCGCTGGTCCACGTAGACTGCGACCTCTATCGCTCCAGCATCACCGTCCTCACGCATGTGCTGCCTTACTGCCGCCAGGGCTCCATCGTCGTCTTCGACGAATACTACAACTACTCGGAGTTTGCCCGTCACGAATGGCTGGCCTGGCGCCAAGCGCGAGCGAGTTTCGGCATCACGGCGGCTTGCATTGCGTACGACGGCCGCCGCGCTGCGTTTCAGATCACGCGCATTGATCCGTTCGGCAAGTGAAGCTCTCGCGGACGACCGCCTCGACGCATTCTTCCAGGATCCTGTAGCATTCCCTCACCTCCGTGAGCCCGGCATCGTACGGGTCGGCGATCTCCAGGCCGCGACCGGCGGCATTTCTGCTATATGCGCCCAACAGAAAAAGTTTCTGCGCAGCCTCGGGATATCGTGCAAGCAGCCTGGCCTCGTTCAGATAGTCCATTACGAAGATCACATCGGCATGCGCGATCAGCTCGGCCGTAACAGGAGAAGCGGAATGGCTGTCCAGCGATACTCCGAATTCCTGACAAACTGACAGTGCTCTTTCGTCGGCGTTACGGCACGGTTTCGCTGCCAATCCTGCGGAACCGACGGTTATGTCCGTATGTCCCCGCTGCTTCAGGGCGCGCTTGAACAGCGCTTCCGCTATCGGACTGCGAATGATATTGCCATGACAGATGAACAGGATGTGCCGCGCGAAGGCGGGCATCGGGCGCTGCCGGTCCCGCCGCAATCCGAGCATGCGAAGCAAAGCCCGGCGCAGATACACCGACCGTGCCTCCGGTTCGAGGCTGCGCGCGGTCTTCAGCCGCTCAAGGGCGGGAGCAGGCAACAGCCGTTTGAGGACACGGCGCGCGGTTGCGGCCGCGATGCGCTTCGAAGTGCGCGCCAGTTCGAGAACCGCGGGCGTTGGGTCGCGCACCGACCAGACCATGTCGTGAATGGTGGGCCGGAGATCCCACAGGAACCCGAGTGTGTCTCGCCACGGTGCGGGTCGCGGCATGCCGTCCGGCTCCCTTTGCGAAGCCAGATCCTGAAGCCGGAGGAGATACCCCGTAGTCCACCTCGCCCGTACTCCAGCCCTGGGCAGTGTAACCTGCGGAATTTGTCCATGCAGAACCTGCCATTCATACCACGCCAGGTCCACGCCAGCGTAATGCGACAACGCTACGGATCCCCAGTAGCGGCCGTTGATTTCCATCAGGGCACACTGTCCGGTGTGGCGATCGTGCCGGAACTCGACCATTGCGATACCTTCCCAGTAGATCTGGCGCAACAGCTTCAATGCATAGCCGGTCAGAACCGGATCGGGCTGCTCCGAAACGACGAGGACGCCGACGCCTCCCGTGCTCGGGTATTCCTTCAAGCGCCGGTGTTGTAGCGTCACCAGCGGTTCTCCCGTATGCATGAAGGTTTCGATGCCCACTCCCTCTCCCGGGCAGTACTCCTGAAACATTAGATCGCGGCCAAAGTTAGGATCAGCATCGAAGGCTCGCACGAGGTCCTCTGCCGATTGGAAATAGCGGCACTTGAAATCGTGCCGCGTTGCCGCCTTGCTGTCCGGCTTCGCGATACAAGGGAAGCGCGCGCCAGGCAAAAGACGCCGCAGAGTCTCGGTATTCGAGGCGGCATATGTCTTCGCAACTGGAGTGCCGGCGTCCTTAGCGGCTTCAAATGTCAATCGCTTGTCAATCGCCCTCAACAGGACATCGGGACGAGGGCAGCCCACGTGCAGCATCCGGGCGAAGTATTCGTAATTCTGCATGATGACCAGCAGCGCGGAGTCGTTCGTGGGAATTAGTGTGTCGCAGCCGTTCTCTCGAATGAGCCGCGTCACGGACTCGAGGAACGCATCGATATCTCCGGCCGCATCCGGCAACTGGATGAACGTTTGCAATGACCGCGAGCGAATGGGGAGTACCGGCCGGGGCCAAGAGGCTGCGATGACCGGGATGCCTCGTTCCGCTAGAGGGCGCGCAACCGGAAGCACGATGCGCGGTTCGCTTCCGAATATGAGTGTCGATGGTTTCAGCACCCGCACTCTACTGATAACAAAAGTAGGCCTGCGGACGCCCATAAGACAGAATCACCGCGAGGGCGGGCCGGACATCGATCCGCGGAGGCTGGGGTTCGGGATATGGACGCTACAATGAGATTAGCTTCCCCGAACACATGACGGAACTGCTGCGCGACACGTATCGCTATCGCGAATTGATCTGGGCACTGGCGTTACGTGAACTCAAGGTTCGCTATAAGCGGTCGGTACTTGGGTTCATGTGGGCGTTATTAAATCCTGCGCTACTAATGCTGGTACTCACGGTGGTGTTTACCACTATTATGCCGATTAATATTCCACATTACGCAGTGTTTCTGTTGTGTACATTGCTGCCGTTTACGTTTTTTTCGCAGTCCCTATCGTATGCCGTTGAATCGATGGTCGGCAATGCTGATCTCGTGAAGAAAGTTGCGGTGCCGAAGCTTGTATTTCCGGTGGCAGCGCTCGTATCTAACGTCATCAATTTACTGCTTTCACTTATCCCGCTTGTGCTGTTAGTGATTGCTTTACGTCACCCGTTGCATTGGACCTGGATTTTCATCCCGATTCCCATCGCCGCGCTTTGCATTCTGACCTTGGGCGTGACTTTTTTCTTCGCAACGGCAAATGTGTATTATCGCGACGTCGCACACATCGTCCAGATCTTACTGCAAGTGTTGTTTTATGTAACACCTATTCTCTACAAAGTGGATTTCTTTCCCCCTAAGTACCGCTGGCTCTTCTGGCTAAACCCGTTGACGTTCTCTCTCAGCGACATTCGGATGTTCATTTACTACGGCGGGTTCCCGAGCATCCAGTCGGTGGTTGCGTCGTTTGCCGCAGGATTCCTGGCCCTGGCGATCGGTTTCACTCTCTTTAGAAAGCACCAGCACGAATTTGTGTTTTACATGTAGTGCATGCCGGATCCTTCGATCGCCATCAGTGTCGAGCACGTAACACAACGTTTTCGCCTCGTGCATGAACGGCCCGAT
>JAFAQG010000290.1 GCA_019246575.1 Acidobacteriaceae bacterium | reverse complement strand
ATTCGGCCGCTGTTTCGGGATACCGACGTGGATGCGATGCAAGCATTTGGCCTTGATCTCTCGTCATACGACCAGGTCAAAGCGCGGGCTTCTGAGATTTATGATCGTCTCGAAGACGGGAGCATGCCCTGTGATGAGGCCTGGCCGACCGCGGATCTCGCGCTCTTTAGACGATGGATAGATGAGGGCACGCTGCCGTAACGTGTTTGTTGGAGCGTGGAGCCTTTTACCGCACAATCGATAAAGGATCTCGATGCGTGAATCGGAAAAAAGACGAACTCGCGAGGCAGGTTGCAGATCTACGGACAACTTTTGAGCTCGCGCTTTCCGACAAACGGAGATATCCCGTGCAGGAGTTCAAGGCTTTTGTGCAAACTGTACGCCGCTACATGCAGATCACTGCTGGTGATCCGATGATTCACAAAAGTGTAGCGCGAGCAGTGAACGGCCTTCGAGAGTTTCTAGAAGTCGAAAGGAAAGGAATCCCTGGAGAGATCATATTGGAGGCGTACAGGCTGGAATCCCAGCTGTTCAACGGCTACGATCCGAAATTCGATGGGATGAACCTCCGGGCTTCTGACCATCTCTGCAGCAGAAATTCCCTCAAGCGCATTAGTCTATACATGCTGACCACACAGGGGCTAGAACCCGTAACGCCTCTTAACTCGTCCAGCATCAGCATTTTCGCTACAATTGGTCGAATCCGATGTCCTCGCCTGCGTCCGCCACTGGACAGCGCCTCGGCCGGTACGAGGTGGTCTCGCCCATCGGGAAGGGCGGAATGGGAGAAGTCTGGAAACGACGTGACACGCTGAATCGCGATGTCGCTATAAAACTTTCACGCGCCGAGTTCATCCGTCGGGAAAGTGCTCGGGGAGAAAGCATGACCCTGATCAAAGAAACACAGCAGCTTGCTGATGACTGAATCGAATCCCGTGACAACGCGCCGCCGCGTTCTTGCTGCCGCTGGTGTAGGTATAGGCTTGCAGACCGGGCGTGCTCTGGGTCAGCAGCAGTTGGGTCCGCCATCTCACGCAAAAGGCCCGCTCGTTTTTCTTAACTATGACCAGATTGAACTCGACGCAGCGTACAACCAGAGCGTTTATGAACCGAATATTGCGCAGGTCACGGCAAGACTCAGTTCCAACAGCGAGGCGGCGCGAAAAAGAATCGGCCAGCCTCAGCGGGAATCCTATGGTTCGACCAAGATCGAGAAACTGGATGTTTTCCGGGCGAAGCAGCCGAAAGGGCCGACATTCGTTTTCATTCACGGCGGCGCCTGGAGGGCGGGTGTTGCAAGCGACTACTCATACATCGCGGAGCTGTTTGTCAACGCTGGCGCGCACTGCGCAATTCCGGATTTCTCGTGGGTAACGGACGCCGATAGCGGACTTATGACCATGGCCGACCAGGTGCGTCGGGCGATTGTCTGGGCCTACCGCAACGCCGGAAGCATCGGCGCCGATCCGGCGCGATTTTACATCGGAGGTCATTCGTCAGGCGCGCATCTGGCCGGGGTCGCGCTGACGACCGACTGGCATAAAGATTTCGGCCTGCCTCGGGACTTTATCCGGGGCGGACTATGCATCAGCGGCATGTACGAACTGAAACCGGTGCGGCTCTCGTCTCGGAACAGCTACGTCAAAATGGACGATTTGACTGAAGAAGCCCTCAGCCCGCAACGGCATCTCGATCAATTGAATACGCCTTTGGTCCTCGCGTACGGAACGTTCGAAACCCCTGAATTCCAGCGCCAGACGCGCGACTTCGCGGCGGCCGTGAAGGCCGCCGGCAAGCCAGTACAGCTCATTATTGGAGAGAACTACGCGCACATGGAAATGGTGGAATCGCTCGGCAACCCATACGGACCGATGGGACGCGAGGCCCTGCGACTAATAAATTTGAGTGCTTGAGGCAGCTGGCCGCATCCTAATCGTCATCGAACTGGACAGCGCATCCACTCAGCCCATTCACTGCGGCGAGAACTGGCATCAGCCAAGATGAAGGCCAGCGTTCCGCTCGCCGTCCTGCCGAACGCCTCTAGGCCATCGGGCCCCGGACTAAATAAACTGGACAGCGCAACGTTTGCTAGTCGCCAGGCGTGAATCTCGGGTCTTCCTCTACACATGCAGACCTGTTCGAGGACCGTTTGATCGTTGCTATTTCACCAGCGACGACGTCAACGACATTAACGTGCTCTATCGCCGTCGTACTTGGGGCTGCTGCCTGCGCCTGAGTCTTAGAAAGAGCACACCGAAGAGCGGTGATAAAGCGCAGCAAGCGTCTTAACTTAACACTTCGACACCGTACCTTTCTCCCTTTACGAAGCGTCCCGCCGGGATTTCAAATCAACTACCGCGTCTTCAGAAATGCAATCAGAGCCTGGCGGTCGTCCGCGGCAATTTTCAAGCCGAATTCGTGGCCTTTTATCGGGCCGGGCCCCATGTGAAAGCCTTTCGGCACGTACTCGTCTTTCAGCCGCGCCGGGTCGAGCCACTCTTCCAGCGTTTCAGCCTGTCCACCGTGGCC
>JAFAQG010000215.1 GCA_019246575.1 Acidobacteriaceae bacterium | reverse complement strand
TCGATCCGTTCTTCACCACCAAGGGCAGCAGGAAAGGCACCGGCTTGGGTCTGTCCATTACCTACGGAATTGTGCAGGAGCATCAGGGCATCATCGAGGTCGACAGCTCCGTCGGCCGCGGAACTCGCTTCCGGCTTGAGTTCCCGGGAATAGGAATCCGCTCCGCTCACCCCGCGCCCGCCCGCGAAGCCATGCCGGCGTAACGCAGAACCGTAGCCAGCTCCCGATACAACGCTCCTATAGATCCCGCGCATTCAGCCGCCTCACAGCCAACATCAGAAACAGCGCGGTGTACAGCGCGGCGTAGCCGATCATCGCGGGGCTCGGCACCGACGATCCGCTGAACGGCGACATCTGCAACGCCGTCGCAAGCGGCGGCTGCATTTCGAACGCGGCTCTTCGCCACAGCGCTTCGCTCGGCATCAACACGCTCGCTGCCACTCCGACATTGATCGCGTTTGCCGTCTGCGTTATCGCTCCGAACTGCTCGATCCACCCGCCCAGAAACGCAAGACCGTGCAACCCGAGCACAACAACTCCGTTCGTTACCGTTGAGAAACAGGCGCCGAAAAACAACGTCACCGACAAAAGCAAGAGGCTTTCCATCCATATCAACGCGAAGCCTTGCGGGATGTGCCGCACCGTCACCCCAGTCATCACGTAACCTACAGCATTGATCCCGGCTACAAGCAGCACGATATACAGAGTCAGCATGCCGGCGAACCCGAGCCATTTGCCGAACAACAGTTCCGAGCGCCGCACGGGTTTTGTCGCGACCGCCTGAATGGTACCCGACGCAATCTCGCCTGACAGTGTGTCGACGGACATCAAGACCGTTATCACCACCGTCAACAGGTCGATCGCATAATGTCCCATCATCAGCATCGCGCCGAACACCTGCCGTCGAATGATGGGCCGAACAGTACGTTGGCTAAAGCTTGCCATTTGGAAGTGCAGACCGGTCGCGAACAGCATTAGAAAAGCGCACCCGGCCGCGAGCGCCATCCACAGAATTTTCTTTCGCGATGCCTCCCGGAACGTCACCCCCGCCATCGTCCAGATTCGCTTCATAGCCCCTCGTCGGTGCCGAGAATCTCTAGAAACCTCTCCTCCAGCGAAATCCTTCGAGGCGTGAATTCGAACACCTCGGCGCCTCGGTCGATAAGAAATCGAAGGATGCGCGGCGCGCTCGCGACTGATTCAATCGTGAAAGTAAGCTGCTCGCCATCGATGCTGACGTTCGACGCAAATCCCGAAAGCCCGTCCAGAACCTCCGGCCGAAGGCCGTTTGCCCGAACCAAAACGTGGCGTCGTTCCTCGGAAAAGCTGGTCATCTCACGCGTTTCGATAACTTCGCCGGCTTTGATAAATGCCACACGATCGCAGATCAGCTCCACTTCGCTCAGCAGGTGCGAATTGAGAAACACGGTGGCGCCGCGCTCCCGTTGAGCCTTAATAATGTCGCGCACCAGTCGCCGGCCTACCGGGTCCAGTCCGCTCGTAGGCTCATCCAGAAAGAGCACGTCGGGTTGGTTTAACAATGCTTGCGCCAACCCGATCCGCTGCAGCATGCCTTTTGAGTACTTCCGGATCTGCTTGCCGCCATGCGGCGTGAGGCCGACCCAGTCGAGCAACGCCGGTATGCGCCGGTCCAAAACGTCGCGAGACATCCCATAAAGCCTTCCGTGAAACCTGAGAAGCTCCTCCGAAGTGAGCCAATCGTAAAACCGAAAATGTTCCGGTAGGAAACCAATCCGGCTTCTTATCTCGCGATCGCCGGCCCTGTGTCCCAGAGTTGTTCCCTGGCCTGCCGTCGGTTTGATCAGCCCGAGCAGCATCTTCACGCAAGTGCTTTTCCCTGCGCCGTTCGGTCCAAGGAAACCGAAGACCTCGCCTCGATCGACGCGCAATGTGACGCCCCGCACCGCAACCTTGTCCCCGAATACCTTCCGGAGTTGGTGCGTTTCGATCGCAGCCTCCGATCCACCGACCCCGCCGCGATGGTTACGGTGTGGCGATTGATCTTGCGCGCTCAGATGGTCCAGTATCTCAGTTCAAGGATGCGGCCGCGCCAAGCGCGCGCTCCGGATTACCGGCGCCGTTGATTGAATAGACTATGCCGGCCTTAACCCAGAACAGAGTGTACTGTGCGCCCGGTTTACCGCGGTACGACATCTCGACCAGCGTGCCCTCTACGCCGTCGACGGCAACTGTTTCAACCGAGCTCGTATTTTGCGGCACCGGAACCACAAGCGTCGACGACCAGTCGATCGTGCGACAGAGCGCGTGCGCATCGGCCGCGCTCATACCCGTCACCTGCAGCACTGCTTCCGCAAGTGCTGGAATGTTCAGCGCGGGTGGAACGCTCACAACCGGGCTCCGGACTTGAAACAAAGATATGCACGCATCGCCCGTGCCGTTCGGCTGTATGCGTGTTTCACCGCCATGCGCCCCGCCCCGCGGCTCACAATCGCCATAATCGATTCGCACACCCTTGGGAATATGGACGGCCACCGTACTGCCATTCACTGAGTTCGGAATCTGAATATCCGTACGCCCAACCTGATCGACAACGTCCTGCATTCGTTCGCGATCGAGTGTCATGTGAAAACCCGCTTCGTCCTGAACGGAGATCTTTTGCGGCGGCCCCAAATCGCTCAAGGCTCGAACGGGAAATCCAGCCACTTGACTGGCCGCCTCAATGGTCGGCGCGCTCTGCGGTGGACCGGGTTTCATCGTCACCACGACGCTATCTGAAAGCACCTGCGTCAACAATCTCCCGGTAGGATTCGGAGTTCTTCCGTCGCTCGTCACCGCAGAAATATCCACCGGAACCACCGTGACCTTCTGCACCCGCAACATTTGCAGAATCTTCTGTCCCCACGTTCGGGCCGGCGCCAAGCTGAAAAGAAACGCGATCGCACACACTGCCGCGGCAGTTCCCCAGGCCGGACGCGACCATTTCGCAAACAGCGGTGTCAGCCCTCCGCCCGTATTTCTGACCGGATCGGAGTGCTTCGCCCAGAACCGGCCAAAGGCCGTGGCGAGATCGGTTTCGACAGTTCCTTGCGGCGTCAATGCTGCCAGCTTGGCCTGTACTTCCGCCGCGACTCCCGCTAGCGCCGCACTTCGACTCCGGCACGATTCACAAGAGCCCACATGCTCGTCGACGCTCCGGCTGTCGAAACCGCTGAGTTCCCCATCGATTCTGCGCCGCAGAATTTCTTCTGTTGGACACCTCACTTCAGTTCTCCTCTCCGGCAATCTTCAGGTAGCGGTTACGAAACTCTTTCTCAGCGCGGTTCAGCAGCGTTCCCACTCCGCTCGCAGCCACATTCAACGCATCCGCCAGGTCTTTGTACGTTGCGCCGCCCGCGCGCATCAAAAGAAGTTGTGCCTGCGCCGGTTTCATGCCGCTCAGTACTCGCCGAACTCTCTCGCACTCCTGGGCACGAACCAGGTCGTCCAACGGTCCGGCATGCCCTGCCGATTGATCCTGGGCCTCTAAACTCGCTGCGTTCTCGTACCGTTTCCGGCGACCGGAAGCCCGTAGCGCGTCGATGCCCGCATGCACGGCAGCCTTCAGTAGCCAAGCCCCTACGTTGCCCCACAGAGCCGAAGAACGCGGCTGCTGGTACAGCTTCCAGAAGACTTCGTTCGCGATGTCTTCCGCTCGGACACGATCACCCACCAAACGCGCCACAACGCAAACAACGCGTTCGTAATGCGCCGCGAAGATCCTCTCGAATTCACGATCGGACTGGCTGTCTAGCCCCGCCATCGCGGTCACAGACATGGGCTGACTCACACCCGGCATCGCCCCATAATCGGCTCCGTTCCCTTGACATACATAAAACGCCTGCCGAACGCCAGTTGTGACACAAAAGCGCTAATTGCCTACTTCGTCGCGTAATGCCGTATGCCGTTCGCAATAAAGACACCCGCCCCGCATGCCACAAAAAGAAAGCCAGGGATGGACAGCCATGTTACGACGGTCTCGATAGATTTATCCAGGTTCAGACCTGCAAGTTTGT
>JAFAQG010000981.1 GCA_019246575.1 Acidobacteriaceae bacterium | reverse complement strand
AGAGGACGGAGGAATCAGGCACATGGGTCAGCCCTACGCTTTCAGTTTTCCGACAGATCATTTTTCAAGCCGCAGATCTTTTCGCGTTGCTCGAACGGCCCGAAATGCAGTACATGCCTCGTCACCTAACCACCGGAGCTGCCGTAGGGGCAACGAACTTTGGCTGGTATCCCCCAGACAATCCGTATGTGAAGCGATGGCCGCCTGAAAAAATTCCGTATTTACGCGCGCAATACTCGATCATGCAGCGGCTAGTAGGCGGCATGCGTGATGCAGGCGTGCCGCTTGTGGCGGGGACGGACCCCTTTGTTCCTTGCGTCATTCCGGGATTCTCAATGAAGGCTGAACTGGAGCAACTGTACGAAGCCGGCTTGACTCCCTATGAAGTGCTCCAAGCGGCCACGTCCAATGCGGCTCGTTTTCTTGGAAATTCCGAACACGTCGGGACTATAACAGAGGGAAAAATCGCCGATCTTGTGCTCCTGAACGCGAACCCTTTGGAGAATGTGGACAATATCTTCCTACAAGAAGGCGTAATGCTAGGTGGGAACTGGCTTACTGAAGATGAGCTGCAGAAGAATTTGGCTGTAGCGGTTCAGAGGAGCAAAGCTGCGGTCTCGGGTAAATAGGCAATAACGAGTCGGCGACAGGCGCCAGACGTCGCCGGCCATTTCGCACTGCGAAACCTGCCAACCTCCCTCTGCGCGAGGGCGGTCCGCTGCCGCGCGCCGCGTAAGTCGCGCTATCGTCCACAATTCATGTAAGTTGTCCATGACCACGGAGCGAGGCAGTTTCGTATCGAAGTGCGAATGTAAGGTGCTCTCCTGGCGCTTCTTGCGCGCATAGATCGTCTCGGGTACCATCAACGCGTACCAGGCGGTCGCGCAACGCTCCGCCCCCAATCCAGGGATCTGGAACATGTCCAAGCATTTTTTATACCTGTGGTTATTCGGCGTTTCCGCGCTGTTATTGCTTCCGTCGAGCGCCTTTGGCGATTTCGGCCTCGACACGAGTGATCCCCATGCGTTCAAGGTCGACACTGGGGCGGGGCTCGTATTCAAGGTTACCCACGACTGCACCAGCGGCACGGGCACTTGCCGCAACAACGGCGACATTATCTCGCTCGTTTATAACGGCATCGAGTACCACGACCGAACGGTCTTCTCTCAGGTCAATTCCGGCCTAGGGCTACAACCAACCGTCACCGCTGAAGAGTATTGCGGGCAATACATTAGGATCACGGTTGACGACGGAACATTGATTCACTATTACATGGCGAGGAGCGGGTACAACAACATCTACATGGCAACTTACTTTACCGAGGACCCTTCGCTTGGATTAGTTCGTTATATTGTGCGAATACCATCCACGCTGCTTTCGAACGGGCCGCCTCCTTCCGATATACGTGGCAATATAGGCGCCATCGAATCAATGGACATTTTCGGCATGCCCGATGGCACAACGCGCTCGAAGCACTACTCGAATAACCGGCTGATCGACTGGCAATACACGGGGCGACTGGAAATGGCCTCGGCGTGTTTATGGCCCACGGCAATCAGGAAGGAGGTTCGGGCGGGCCATTCTACCGCTGCCTTATTAACCAATGCGGCACCGACCAGGAGATCTACCAAATCGTCAATTACGGCGAAGCGCAAACCGAGCCGTTCCGCGTAGGCGTGTTGAACGGACCATACATTCTCACGTTTACGGATGGCTCTGCGCCCGCCTTGCCGGTCGATACATCCTGAATCTATTACGGCAGGTTGAATCTTACGGGATGGGTGCATGATCGCGGGCACGTGGTCGGCACGGTTTCGGGCATTCCGGACGGCTTTCAGTCAGGGGTCGGGCTTCGGCGCGGAATCCGAACCCGCAGGACAAAGGCCTTTGTACACGTCGATGGCGATGCCGAGCTGGCTCGCACATTTTGACAAAGCGTCAGTACAAGCGCCCTTGTAAGCATCCCCCCGGATCCGGGTTGTTATTCCCGCCATTTTGCTGGCGCGTAATGCCGAACCGCGGAATGCGCAGGCAGCCTCGGACCACAACCATTCTTCCGGTTTCAACGATCTCGTAATCGTCTTCCCAGCCGTTGAGGCCAAACACCTCGTTCAGGCGCTCGACGATATAAATTATCTTTCGGACGAAAGGCCGGGCTTGGTCGGATTTGCGGTTATCGCTTCTGCAAGCAGGGGTTTCTTTGATTGCTCCACGATTTCGGGAGGTAATTCCGGGAGTGCGATGGTTTGCCTTCCAGAGCGTTTCCTGCCTGGACCGGGACCATCATCGGTGGAGGCGGGGCTTCGACGTAGTTCGCTTGTTGCATGAGTAGCTCCTGTCTGGAATCGCTCGAAGGCATATCTGTTT
>JAFAQG010000979.1 GCA_019246575.1 Acidobacteriaceae bacterium | reverse complement strand
TCGCAAGCGGCCGGGACGACCAGCACAAATGCGCATGCGGCCACTAACAAATGCCGAGTGCATGAATTCTCCACTATTCCCAACCTAAGCGTTGAGGGCCGCCGGAAACATCCCTGACCTTCGGTATATTCTGCCCCAAGGATTCGGTACTGGAAACGCGTTTCTGGGCGGTCACCGGAAGACCGGTTATGACTTCCTGAGCCGTGACCCGATGCAGCGGGTATGAGTGAGGTTACCGAGCCGCGACCGGCAGGGAGCGGTTATGAAGAACTTCGGTTACCGTTCTCGACGCCTGTTCTGGTTCCGTCTCGCACAGACCGCGGCCGTCGAGAACAGCACCGTCAGCGTGACTGCGAGCAGTGTGACCTGCTGCCATGCCGTAAGCTGCGGATCGGCATCTTTGCTCATTGCCTGACCTGCGACGGAGCAGACTACGTGTGCCGAGAACACTTCGATCGAAGCCCGTCCGAGCAAAGCGAGCGGCTTCAGAATCACGAATGCGGCTATGCGCGATCCGTACCGCACCACGATCGTTGTTATGGCTGCGAAATTCACAATACGGGCAGCGCCGAGATGCCACTTGTCGATCAGCCGCCCGTACCATTCCGCATTCATCCAGTGGTCGGCTGGGCTGTAGCGGAGAACAACAAAACACGCAGCTACTGCAACGCTCAATATCAATACCCATGTGCGAACTCGGCTCTCACCTTTCATGCGGTTCGATTCTGTCGCCCCCGAAAATCTACCGGCACTCATGGTGCCCAATGCCAGACCCGTCATCCACAACAGTTGCCACGCGTACAGATCGAATGCGCCTGTCGAGCTTTCAGGCACTGAAAGACCGAACAAATCAACGTGCCCATACATCCACTTGCGGAGTCCGAATTGCGCGGCCACCCACACCGCCAAACTGACTCCGATGACCGGTGCCCACGTCCAACGGCGTGCAATGCCTCGCGCCACCGGCGTGAGCGCCATAAACACGATATACATCGGCAAGATATCGAACAGCGACGGACGGTATTCGAGCAGTGCCGCCGCAAGAAGTGCTTTGTTGGGACTCTGGATGTAGTACGAGAGAAGGTTCTCTAAGGCGAGCCGGTGAAAAGAAACACCGATTTGCGCCACCAACGTAAACGCACCCACCAGCAGTGCGCAATGGTAAACGTAGATCCGGAAAGTGCGGCGTCGAATGTCGCGGACCGTTGCGGCGAAGCCGCTGTTACCCTCGATGTGAAACTCGAGTTGCCCCACCATGAACGCAGATAAGAAAATGAATCCCTCCGCGCCCGAAACGAAACCGAACGTTTGATTGGAAATGATGCTGGCCTTCGTCGGCAGATGCGTGAGCGTCATCCACAGGAGCAGAAACCCACGCAGGATATCGAGCTCCGTGACCCGGCGGCGCGGCCTCGGCAGTTCCATGGCCGGGCGCTGTACAAGGCATTGCTGAGCGGGCACAATTTGGGCTAACGATGCCATGCGTTACCACTTGGACGTGCCAAACAGCCCCGACGGCTACCGAAATTTAAGCGCAATCGGCAGCCGATCGTCCGTAGGAATTAAAAGAAAATCTTCACCGCAAGTTGAAGCTGGCGCGGATCGGCCGCGGACGTGTATTGCCCGAAGGTCGAATTCGGACTCAGCGCCGTGCCCCAAACCGTATTTACTCCCGCGAAGTTCACGTGATTGAAAACGTTAAACGCTTCTCCAATGAGCTCCACGGCGAACCTCTCATTCAAGGGAATGCGTTTGGCCATTCGGAAGTCAATGTTTTCTACTCCGGGGCCTTGAAACGTGTTCCGGCCAAGGATGTACGGCCCGCTAAAAGGCCGGTCGGTGGAGCTGTTTCCATCGCCGTTCACATCGCTTCCGACAACAACGTTTTGAGGCGATCCTGCATAGAGCGCCCAACGGGTCGATGCCACCCAGTCGCCGAGCATCCACCGCGGAAACGAATTGTTAGCTGCTGAACGCTTGTATGGAATTTCCCAGACGCCCGTCAAAGTGAGCCGCTCCGGTATATTTTCGTCAGATAAGGAACGCTCTGCGCGCCGGTCATAGGAATCGTTCGGCTGCTGCGCCTGCACGAAATCGCTGGCGTCGTCGATCGCCTTCGACCACGTGAAGTTGGCACGCATTTCGAACCCATGCTCAAACCGGCGCTCGATGCTCAGCTCGAGTCCGTGGTAGGTGGACGAACCGCTGGTCGAGTCTTGCTGGATATTGTTGAAGTTCGGATCCAGACGCGCGGACCCATAATAACGACGCCCGATCTGCTGCGGATTGGGATTCGTTACGCCCAGCCGGGCGGCATTAGACAGCGTAAGAATGGTCGGCGGTGCCAGGTTGATGTTATCGGACCGCAGTAGCTTCGAGCCGCGCACCAGAACGTAACTTGCCGTCGCATGCCAGTTCGACCCGAGCGCGCGATCCATCGTGAAGTTTGCCTGCTGCGAATATGGCATCCCAAGATTACTATCCACAACGTTCAAGTTCAGCTTCGGAATAACAAATCCAGCCGGAAGCGCGGTCGGATACGTACTACTTTCAGGAAACGCCCCAAATCTGAATTGAGAAGTGGCAGCGGCCCCCGTTAGTGAAAGAGAGGTCCGCGCCAGCAGCGTGTTGCGGGCGACCAGCAGAAAGATTTTGTCGTAGAAAATGCCATAACCGGCCCGAATCACCGTCTTGCCGGATGTGTCGGCAGAATAAGCGAGGCCGAAGCGCGGCTGGAAATTCGTCGGATCGCGTGGAATGCCTGTTTGCAACGGAGCCTCGATCGGATTCGTAAGATCGCGCTTTATTCCCTGCGGCTGCATGTCGTACTCGTAACGCAAACCATAATTCAGCGTCAGCCTCGGTGTTACTTTGAATGAATCCTGTGCGTAAAAACCGAGTAACTTGTCGTTCAACCGTATGGTGGGATCGCCGAAACCCTGAGTGAACGTTGTAACGGTCCCGCTCTGAAAAGCGGCAAGATTTGCAAACGTGAACGATCCCGCGAAACTCACCGGGAATGACGTGAATGCCGGAATGTAATCGATATCGGTTCCGAATTTGAAGAAATGCTTGCCGTGGGAGTAACTCACGCCCTCCTGCCATTGATAATGCTTCTCATTCAATAGAACCGGAAAGTTTACATCTCGGCCAAAATTGGCTACACCGGAAATCGTGATCCGCGGTCCGTATGGATCGTTCGCATACTGCGTGTCCTTCACCGGCGCGTATTGAAACCGAGTTTCGCTCAGCAGCGCCGGAGAAAAAATGTGTGTATATGTGAGCAGGAACGATTGGTCGAACAGATGCTCTCCACCTCCACCGGTTATATCGGTCAAACCGCCGATTGCAACGCCACCGCCGTTTGACGCGCTTTGACGTCCGTATAAGTAACGGAAAGTCGCCGAATTCTTTTCGTCGAAGTTTTGATCGATTCTTAGCGACGCAACGGTCGAGATCGTACCCACGGGAAATGTCCCGTTCGAGATCGAGCCAACTCTGCTGCCTGGAATCGGACGGCGCGCCAGAATTCCGTTAATTGCTGCTACATTGGCATTCGAGATCGTTGTGATCCCGCTCTGGTCGATACGGCTGTACTCGACCGACGAGAAGAAAAATGTCTTGTTGCGAACGATCGGGCCCCCTAGGGTGGCACCTGGCGTTTTGCGCGAAAACTGCGGTTTGTCCGCGGTCGTCAGAAATGCATTTCGGCCGTCCATCGCGGCATCACGCGCGAAATAAAAAAGGTCTCCGTGAAAATCGTTCGTACCCGATTTCGAAACGATGTTCACCAGGCCGCCGCCTGCTCTCCCAAACTCCGGCGCAAACTGATTTGTCACCACCTGAAACTCCTGCACGGCATCTTGGCTCAATGTCAGTCGAACCGTCCCGTTCAATTGCCCGTTGTTGTCCACACCATCCACAACAATGTTGTTGCTCCGCCCGCGTTGACCGTTGAAACTGAGGTGACTTCCCTGCCCGCCCGTCTGTTGCGGCGTTACGCTCGCCACCGTGGTGGCGAACTCCAGGAAATTCCGCCCGTTTATTGGAAGATCCTCGATCTCGGCCCTGTTCACAACCGTTCCCAATTGCGTTCGATCCGGCTCCACAACCGGTGCGTTCGCGGTCACTTCAACCTGCTGCTGCGTCGATGCAACTTCGAGATCGATATGGATGGTGACTACTTGTCCCACCTCGAACCTTAGCCCGCGACGCTCCACCTTCGCAAAGCCTGGCTTCGTCACTGTCACTGAATAGGCGCCTACAGGCAAGGAAGCGAACCGCCACCTGCCATTCGAGTCCGTTTGCGCCGCTCTCGAGAACCCCGTGTCCGTTTGCGTCGCTATTAGAGCGGCATCCGGAATCGGTGCGCCCGACGCATCGCGGACATTTACTTCCAGGTCCGTTCCCGTCGACGACTGAGCGCGTGCATAAGTGCCTCCGAGGACAATAAAAATAAGTATCTTTCCAAGAGAGGGCAAACGAATAGACATAAAAATCCCCGACCGGTTCATCCATGTTAGTACAGCGCGTACGGATCCAAAGTACTGGAAGTTTCAGTGAAAAAAGGCTATTCGCCAATGATCTGAACCACAATCCGCCGGTGGTGCGGACGAGCGCGGTGCTCGAACACGTACAGCCCCTGCCATGTCCCCAGCGCCATGCGCCCCGAGATTACAGGAATCGAGACGCTCGTGTTCGTCAGGCTTGACCGGATGTGAGAGGTCATATCATCCGGACCTTCGATCGTGTGACGGTACCCTTCATCGTCCTCGGGCACGAGGCGTTCGAAGAAATCGCGCAAATCGAGCGTAACGTCCGGGTCCGCATTTTCCTGGATAACGAGGGAACACGACGTGTGTTGTACGAAAATCGTCAACAGCCCGCTCGAAAGCTTCTGCTTCGCGAGCCAGGCCTCGACAGCATTCGTGAACGGATACAGACCTTTGCCACGTGTCGAAACAGTAAGCGTAGTGCTCGCGACCGTCAAGCTACAGTCTAGCTATTCAGCAGGTCTGTATAGATCCGCAGCAAGGACGAACAGTACACCTCGGGAGAATGGTGCGCAATCACATCCGCGTAGGCGTTCTCTCGAAGCTTTGTCGCAAGTGCCGCATCTGCAAGAAGTCTGCCGGTCGTCTGTGCCAGGGCGGAAGGATCTTCCGGCGCGACGAGGAGAGCGCTTCGCTCATTCTCGACGGTCTCCGGAACACCGCCCACAGCCGTCGCGACCACCGGGGTTTTCGCGGCCATTGCTTCGAGCAGCACGTTGGGCGATCCTTCGGTTAAAGAGGGCAGGACAAACACATCAGCGACAGAGTAAAAACGCAGCGGATCGTTCTGATGTCCGAGGAAACGAATACAATCGGTGACTGCAAGGTCTTGGGCCTGCTGCTCGAGACGACGGCGCTCGCGCCCATCGCCAATCAGCAGCACTTGAAAATCGAGATCGGGATAACCTCGTTTTAGAAGCTGCGCAGCAGAAACAAGATAACTGTGTCCTTTCTCTTTCGAGAGCCGGCCTACGGCGAGAATGATCCGCGCATTCTCGCGGAGGTTTAACTCGTGTCTTAAACCACCGGTGCTGCCTCTGCAGCAATCCGGTAAGTCGATTGCGTTTGGCAAAACACGCGTTCGTTCGCGCTTGACACTCTTTCTGACAAGTTCGTCGACAAAGCTTGTGCACACGGTAACCACGCGATCTGCCGCAGGAAGCGACACTCGGTCGAGGCGATTGTAAACCCGCATTTTGAGATCGGGGTCGGTGTAGCCGTGATGATAGGCGATCCAGCGGGCATTCCGAGATCGTGTCAGCCGGATAAGGAAATGCGATTTAACAGCGTGCGTCTGTACGATGTCGGGCGCTTGCTCGTTGAACACCGTCCGCAACTGATTGCTGACACCCGGGTCAAACGGGAAGCGCTCACGAATGATATCGATGGGCAAGCCTGCTGAACGGACCGCGTCAATAAATTCATTCGTAGCCGGCCCGCTGCTTGCACCCGACCGTAAAAAGGTCACGAGCGAAATATCGCAGCCCGCCTCGCGGGTCCGCACGAGTCGGCAAAAGCGCAGGAGGTTCTTTGCAGGCCCCGTGACGGTGTGGGCCTCGATTACGGCGATGACTCGCAACGGGCAACCAACTCAAATAATGTCTGCCATGACATAGTCGGAGAGCGGCGCAGGCTTAACCTGTTTTCGAAACCAGTTTTCAAGGACAACCAAGTACCAGAGTTGCTTTGGCGCAGAACCCGCCTGCAACGAACGTTCAATCTGCGGCCCCATGCTTCCGCGCCGTATCCAGCCTTCGCGTTCCAGCACGCTTCCGGACCGGAGGCAATCTAACGCGCTGCGCCAGTGGCCTGTGAGCCACTTCTCCGCCGGAATCGTGAATCCCTGCTTCGGCCGGTCAGCGACGTCCGCTCCAATCCGCCGGCGCACAATCGCGCGCAATATGGACTTCAGCTGGCCGCCGTGAAAACGAATCCCCGGCGGGAGTGCGGCGGCGAATTCCCACAGCTTCTGATCGAGGAAGGGTGCGCGGGCTTCGAGCGCGTAATGCATAGTGCCGCCGTCAACCTTAGGCATGA
>JAFAQG010000934.1 GCA_019246575.1 Acidobacteriaceae bacterium | reverse complement strand
GAGCGCAACGCGATGGTCAAGATCAAGAATCTCCGCACGGCCGATTGCGTCGTGGGAGGGTTTCGGTACGGGTCTAAGAATAAGCTCGTTGGCTCGCTGTTGCTGGGTTTGTATGATGACGCCGGATTGCTGAACCACGTCGGCTTTACGTCGGCCATTGCGAGCGCGGAGAAGCCGGAGTTGACGAAAGAGCTCGAAGCGCTGATCGAGCCTCCGGGTTTTACGGGCTCTGCACCGGGCGGTCCGAGCCGTTGGAGCACGGAGCGCAGCACCGAATGGGAGCCGCTGAAACCGAAGCTGGTGGTCGAAGTGCGGTACGACCACTTTTCGGGGCATCGATTCCGGCACGGGACAAAGCTGTTGCGGTGGCGTCCCGATAAGCGGCCGGACGATTGCAAGCTGAGCCAAGTGCGGCGCGAGAGCCAATCTGCACTGACGCTGCTCGACTGAGCTTTCATAGATATCGCCGGATGTTTTCGCGGAAGCGGGTGTAGACCCACGATATGCCAAGCATGAAGACGCCGAGAGCGATGAACGACAAAATCCGCGCCATGGTTTCGAGGTTTCGCAGATCGTAGAGGAACAGCTTCATCATGCAGATGAAGAGAACGACGAGGCCTTCGAGCCTGAGAATGCGCTCCTGAACAAGAAAGCCAGCCACGAGTAGCAACACGCCTTCGATTCCCCAACTAACGGTTAGAGCGCTGCCCGAGACTTCGTGATACAGCAACGCGGCGAGAAGGAAACTCGCGAGTGCAGAGAAGATATCGCGTCCGCGGCGCTCCTCGGCTAGGCCGGTTTCCGGAAGCCGGAATTGTGCGGCGAACAACAAAGCGATCACGATGGCCGTGGCCGAGAGGCGCGCGACAGCCGTCAGGTTCGTATTGTGATCGGCAACTATGGCCAGCCAAACGGCTTCGAAGGCGGCCACGTAAGCCTGTATGCGGAACTCAAGAAGCTGGTTGCGAAGACCGAATTCGAGCAGAGCCCAGGTAAACGCCACAATTGCCAGACAATCGTACGGCGCAGGAAACTCGGAGGCAAGAACGATGCCGATAAGAGTGCTGCCCGCAAATGAGAAGATCGGATGCGCACGCCAGAGCAGGCGGTTCAAGTAGAACAGGAACGCATGGAAGAGGACGACCGGTGTCCAGACATACGGCTGCAATCCGAACAGATGAATAATGCGCTGGCCTTGGCGTTGGTTCCACGACTTCCCCCAGACGTTTATCAACGAAAATGCCAGCGCGATTGCGCCGAGCGCACGCAGAAATGTGAGCTGTAGCTTGACGCCCGCGAGGTACAAAAGTTCAGCTTCAACCGCTAACCAAAACATCGCCCAGAATCCGTGAACGCGTCCGAGAATGGCCAGTGCGGCAAGAACGGTAGACACGGCTAGCGGCGCTTCGAACGTGCCCTGAGCAAGGCGAGTAGCGGGATCCATGCCGGCTGTTGCTGGTGGCGTCAGAACGAAACGGGCGAGCGCGCTTGCGAGGAAAAGGAGTGCGGTGAACGCGGCCATGCGCCAGAGCTCGTGAGGTGCGCGAGCGTGCCATGCGGATTCCGATAGAAACAGGAACGCGAACGCATTGAGCGGGAAAATCCAACCCAAGGCAACCGAGGTGGCGCGCCGGCGGAGGCGGAGCAGATCGAAACCCTCGAACAGTAGCCAGTAGACCGTGAAGAGCGATTGCGAAACATACAGGGCCGCATTCGATTCGCCGCGCGAGATGAGAGTGCCGTAGGTTGCGAGCAGCCCGAAAAGCGCCATCGTGTACCATTCGAAGCGCCACGCCAGGTAGAGAAGAGAGGCGGCGAGCGGGATCAGGCTCACGACGGAGAACGGCGTGGAAGGCGTTACGGCGAGCGCAGCAAAAGCGGCGAAGTAAGCGACCGAGGTGATCGCTTGAACGTGGTAGCGCAGCGAATGCGCGATCATGCCGGCGGCCCCAATCAACAGGAGAACGGATCCAGCGAATGGATTGTCGATTACGCGCGCAGCGGGCAACGCATACATGGCATAGGCGGTCGCATAGAGACCGGCCCATCCTGCGCCGATGAGGCCGCGAGCGAATGTCTTGTAACGCTCCCGGCGCTCGATTGCGACGCCTGCAACGAGCATCGCGATGCTCAAAACCGCCGAGATCGATGCGCGGCCAGCCGGACCCATCCAGGTGAATGAGTACCCGAGAAAGAGCGCGATGCCGATAACGAGCACCAGTGCGCCGACCTTGTTCAAGATGCTGCCGCCGACAATCGCCTCCCACTCTTCGTCGCCGAAATAGGAGCGAATGTGATGCGAGAAGGGCATTGCGGCTTGCGCGAGAGGTTCCGGAATCTCGGA
>JAFAQG010000884.1 GCA_019246575.1 Acidobacteriaceae bacterium | reverse complement strand
TAGCGAGGCAGAAAGCGCAGACAAGTGAGTTACAGGGCGAAGGAAGGGCGCGAAACAATTCGGGAAAGCCGCGTCGCGTCACTGCGTCTTTTCGAATTCGAGTGCGCGGGGAAACAAAATGTTGTTCTCCAAGTGAATATGCTGATGAAGGTCGCTTTCGAGATCCGCGAGTCCGTGATATAGAGCCTGAAAGCTCATGCAGGCGCCTGCTGGAGACTGGTACTCGTTGGTCAAAGATCGGATATTTCGCAGTAATTCGCCGGTATCGTCATGGTCCTCCATCATGTGGCGGATCGGGTTTATCAGCGCTCCGAAAAAGGCCTGCGGCGGCGGCGTTCCGTTTGTTGCGGCTTGTTCCATCGTTTTCAGACGTGGGAACAAGACCTGTTCTTCCTTCAGCATGTGAGTAAAAGCTTCGCTGCTCATCGCAATGACCAGGTCGCGGATGTGTCCAAGTTCCGGATGCTTACCACCGTGGCGGAGGAACACTTTTTCTGCCAGCGATGTTAGTCTGGTCAACTCCCGGCGGGCGTAATTATGATGCTGTGCAACGATATGATCCGCCAAATCGCTCAGGGCGGAGGTCATCCCTGGGGCGTCGTCTTTCGTAGGCCGTGCAACCAGCGCGTCGCGAAGATCGGTCAGAACCTTGTCGACCGGAAGGTTTCTTGTCTTACATGCGTCTTCGAGTGATTTCCCTCCACCGCAGCAATAATCAATGCCAAGGGCTTCGAAAACAGGAACTGCAGCAGGATTCTGCTGCACAATTTCACGAACGGTCTGAGCGGTATCAATTCCCATGCGTTGTACCTGTTTTGAATTTAAGCTGCCGGGAGTGGATCGGGCAGTGACTTTAGTCACCACTTCGCCCCGAATTACATAGGCGAAGCGAGCTCCGATTCCAACTCCTCCTGGCTGGTCAGGGTGATCTCCCGGCCCTTAACCTGGATGAAACCCTGCGATTGAAGGCGCGCCAGGTTTCGCGAAATCAATTCGCGAACGGTCCCGATGTGACTCGCAAGTTCCTGATGGCTGAGTCGAAGCTCGAATATGGGTCCTGCTGCGCTGGGCTGCCCGGAGGTCTGTGCCTCGCGCAGCAGCCAGGCAATCAGACGGTGACGAACAGTGGCAAACGAAAGCTCTTCAATGATTCCGACCAGGCGTCGAAGGCGCGCTCCCACCACCTGCAAGACCTTGAGCGCAACATCCGGGTGCTCCAGGCAGCAGGCGCGAAAATCGTTGCGCGAGACAAAAACAAGCTGTGCTTCCTCCGTGGCGGCGGCAGAGGCCGGGTAAGCGCCGCCATCGAATACCGGCAGCTCCGCAATCGAACTCCCGGGCCCTTCGACAGCTAGGATCTGTTCGCGGCCGGCCGGGGACGTTTTGAAGATCCGCACCCGCCCTGAAACGACAACATAGAGGCCCGCGCACGGCTCTCCCTCGGTAAACAGCAATTCCCCGGCGGAGAAACTTCGTACCATTGCACGCCCGGCAAAGGCGGCGATTTCCGAATCGTCCAACGCAGAAAACAGCGGATTGCCTTTGAGCGTGGCAACAATTGCGGGTCTCTGTGCAGTGGGCATCTTAGCTTAACAGATGTGAAGGATGCGCAATACGCATCGGATGAAAGTTGCGATACAAAAGCTCCGGGGCAGGATGGCCACAATGGAATGAGTGCCGTTCCTTGCCGCTTCGAGGAGAACGTGTGTGCGTCCCTGGAATTCCGCTCTTTTCATCATCGTCGTTTTGTTTGCAAGCTGCCGTCCGAATGATGCGCCACCGCGGGCGAGTCAACCCGGAGGCCGGCCAGAGAGTGCGAAAACGCGGACCTTAGAGATGGGCGCAAGAGCGCTTCAATCCAACACCCCGCCGAAACAGCTCGATATCTATCTGGTCGGGTTTCATCCGATGAAGGACGATTCCTCCGTGCAGATGGAGGCGCATCATTACTGCAAGCAGGTGAACGAAGACTTTGCGCAGTGTGTGCTTTTCGACGGAAATGGGAAGGATGCTAATTTAAACGGCATCGAATACATCATCTCGGAGCGTCTGTTCAACGCACTCCCGGAGACGGAAAGAAAGTATTGGCATCCTCATAATTACGAAATTCTCTCCGGTGAACTCATCGCTCCGGGGCTGCCCCGAACAGCCGAAAAGGAGCTGATGAAAGGAAAGATGAACAGCTACGGGAAGACGTGGCACGTCTGGATGACGGACAACCACGGCAAGCGCGTTGATCAATTGCCCGTCGGAGAGCCGCATCTCGCCTGGTCTTTCAATCGAGACGGCGAAGCCGACCCCGGTTTGATGGATCGCGGGATCACAATATGGGTACAGACACGAAGGAAGTTCGGCGCGAACGGCAGGATTTTGTTCCCCTCGCGCATCCACAATCGGGAGTGGACGATCTCAAGGGTAAGTTTTCCGGAAACACGCAATCGATTCCCGGCGTGATGGATATCAAAAACGTCCGGAAATAATCACGCCGTGCTTTCTTAGCGAACGCCTGCGTTTGCTTCGGGCGTTTCCGTCTGTTCAGTGTCCGGCGTGAGAGCGACGACCGTTTCCTGGCCGCCTGCAGCGGCGGCTCCGCTCTCATGCTTCCGCGCGAGGCGTTTCTCCATCTTCTCCTGCTGTCTCTCTTTTCGTTGTTGCTCTTTTTGTCGCTTCTTGAAAGTCTGTGGTCCTCGACCCGGCATAGTTTTTACCTTTCTGAAAATGAAAAGGCCGCGCCCCCGCTCGCGGTAGAGAGCGGTACGCGGCCAGTCTTAAAACGTTGATGTACGGCAGTTACCAGCGCGATCGTTCTCGTCCGCGATTTCCACTGGAGCCGGAGCGCCGCGCGCCCGATCCACCAGTTGTTGGCTTGGGACGGGCTTCATTCACATTCAGCGTTCGTCCGTGGAGATCGGCGCCATTCAATTGAGCAATCGCCGTTTGGGCTGCCTCCGCTTCGGTCATTTCGACGAATGCAAAGCCGCGAGGTTGGCCCGTGTCTCGGTCGGTAATGACATTCACCCGCTCAACGCCGCCGTAAGCGGCGAAAGCGGCATGAAGATCGTCTTGAGTCGTTTGATAACTGAGATTTCCGACAAATATATTTGTCACGATGGGAACTCTTTCTTTGTTGATTTATCTTTGTCGGACTGCTCTGGAACCAATCTTTTGGAAGGGAAGGTAGCGGCCGGAAGGCACTCGAAACTGTGATACGGATGCTGGCAAAGACACTTATAGTGTATCAGGTTTTTAGCTGCGCCGGTTTCTGAAAACAAAATTAAAGCTTCTGGAACGCAAGATTCTTAAAGCGGGATGCCTGTATGTCGGCGCATTTTCATCGCTCGCGATGGTACATGAAGATGAGCGAGCGCTGCGCGAACGGCATATACACGAGCGCCGCGGATACGCCCAGAGCTAAGCCCGTACTCACGTGGTTCGTCAGCAGAAACGGCGATAAGGCCCAGAGCAGATCCATTGCAAGCAGCGCCGGAAACATCTTGCTGAACTTTGTGCGCAGGTGCCGGGAATCGAAGGCAACTAAAGAAAAAACGAACAGACGCACGGGAATGAGCATCGCGGCAGTACTGATCAAAACAGTCATGCCCGCGACCGCCGGAACGATACTCGACCTATCGAGGATCTGATTAATCTCCTGCAGGTTCGAGAGTGCCGCGATGTAGAAAGCTAAGTACATTGCCTGAGTGGCCAGCAACAAAGTCTTCACCAACGGCCGCGGCGCTGACGGAAGTTCTTCGGGTGCTGCCAAAACTGTCGTGCCGTCCGTAACGACCGTTTGCGTGGGCGTGAGTGTGAGTTTCTCGTTGCTCGAACCTTCAATCGGCGCGACCGGTGCAA
>JAFAQG010000353.1 GCA_019246575.1 Acidobacteriaceae bacterium | reverse complement strand
GCTGCATAGCGGCTGAACAAAATGCGTATCCAGTTCATCGGCGCGTCCTACTTAGAAGGCTCCAGGAAACGCGCCATCGTGGCGGCAATGCGTTCCCAGTTCTGAGTTTCACGCTCGATCTGCTTGCGGCCTGTGCGGCTGAGTGAGTAAAACCGAGCGCGACGGTTGGCCTCCGAAAGGCCCCACTCGCCATTGATCCAGCCGCGCTGTTCCAGCCTTAGCAATGCCGGGTAGATGGTGCCCTGATTCATGCTCAGGGAATTGCCGCTGACCTGCTCGATGCGGCGCGCAATCGCGTACCCATGCAACCGACCCATCGACTCAAGAGTTTTCAGCACCATCAGGTCCAGAGTGCCCTGCAATACATCGGATCTGTGGTCGCCCATTTTTCTCCTGTAGAGGTTCTGACTATAGGATAGAACAGCGATAGTCAGAATGTCTACAGCTATACGCGCGACAGCAAATCAAATGTTTTATCTGCGGCTTCGTTTAAAGGGGTCGGGAGCCCTCTCGTTGTCCCGAGTTCTTGCGGTTTTTGGCGGCGTTTTTCTCGGTGCGCAGCTTCCACGCGGTGTGCAGTGCGCCAGTTAGCACTTCCTCGGTGGCTGCGGCGAGGTTAATGTGGGTCGCTCCCATCCTCCCCCATCCACCGGCAATGGGCATGAAAATCTCCGGAGCTTCGTTGACGAATGCTGCCTGCTGCTCGGGCGTGAGCATCAGGTTTCCATAGCCTTGATCTTGCGAGGCGAGCGTAGCAAAAATCCTACCGCCGACCCGAAAGTCAGGCGACCCCATATGTGATCCCTCTTCGGCGCCCGGCAGCTTCAATGCTATCCGCCGAAACTGTTCCGCATTCATTACACGTTTGGCCGTTTCCACCGAATATTACATATTGACGACGCGCGGGCGCTCGCACCGTTAATTCCCTACGGCTCCGGTCGCGATTATTGAGGCTGTCATAATGGCCTGCGCAGACGCAATATGGCTCTGATCGTTTTCCTCCGAGGGATTAACGTTGGAGGGCACCGCACGTTTCGTCCAAGCATACTCGCAAGGGATCTGGCCGTCTATGATCTGGTGAACGTCGGCGCTGCGGGAACACTTGTCGTTCGAGCACCTGGATCGCGGACGAAGTTCCTTGCTGAACTCCGCCGGAAGCTGCCGTTCGAAGCGAAAATAGCATGTTGTGACGGCCGCGATCTTATCCGACTGGAGATGGAGAATCCGTTTGGAAGGGAGCCATTACAGCCGGATGTGGTTCGATTTGTGAGTATCCTCGCGAGGGCCAGTCAGAATAAGCCTTCCCTTCCGATCGCAATTCCAGCAGGTGAGAAGTGGTTTGTACGAGTCATCGGCTCGAAAGATCGCCTGGTGTTCGGAGTGTACCGTCGCCACATGCGGACAATCGGATATCTTGGCGACTCGATCAACTCTTCGGTGCCCCGGCAGCAACGCGCAGTTGGAGCACCATTCTTTCAGTTGTACAGATATTGAAAGACGACGAGCAGGCTCCCTTATCAGTCTTCGCCGGGCGCTAGTGCCTCATTTTTGCGATATGGACCTGGAAGCCGGTATTCGGCAGCAGGGAAGTCAACAAAAAGGCATCGAAGTCGTCGCCCTGAATCTCTGTACGACGGTAAACGCCGGGCTCCGTCTCCACATTTTCGTGATTTCCGTATAAGCGGTCGAGAAACTTTTGTGCGCTCTCTCGCGAAGGCAGACCGCCGGATATGACAGGAAAGTGGCGGGGGGTGAACGCTTCGGCGGCATAGGAGCGAACGAGTTTCGGCCAGTATTTTTCAAGCAGAGCAGGGCTCGCGAAGACATCGACCCAGATGATTTCTCCATTTACCGCGACGACTGCACCGACGGCGTTTTCGACGCGCAACTGTTGAATTAACTTTTGATACGAGCGTTCGATGGGCACGGCTATTGAATCCAACTGCCTTTTGACTTCGCCGTTTTGCACTGCGGCGGCGTAAGACGAGCTTGACTCGATCGCTTGCGCCTGGGGGGCAGGAACGCCGGCGACGAAGGCTGCTCGCGATTTGGCTACTTCGTTCCACACCTCCTGCTGGTTCCGGTCGGCCATGGCTTTGGAGCGCACGCTCGGCTGCGCCATAGCGGAGCCGCTTGCGCCGAACTGCGCGGAGGCGCTCATCCAGCGGTGCGGCTCTACACAAAACACGTCGAGCGCGACCGGCTCGCTGTGAGCGGGAATGATGCGATCTCTTCCGACAACGCGATCTTGCTTGCCGCCGGTGACGATTTCACCAGCGAGCAGGAGTAGAGCCCGATCGGAGTTGTTGAT
>JAFAQG010000619.1 GCA_019246575.1 Acidobacteriaceae bacterium | reverse complement strand
ACGCTGATTGCCGCGCCTACTGGCTCGGGTAAGACTCTCGCCGCATTTCTGATTGGCCTCGACAAACTCGTTCGAGCTGCGCGAAACGCAACTCTTACTGATGAAACCAAGGTCCTTTATGTTTCGCCTCTAAAGGCCCTCAGCCATGACGTACATCAGAACCTTGAGCTACCGTTGGCAGAGATAGCCGGCAGCGCGGGCCATGAAGGATTGTCGCTTGCGCCCATCCGATGTTCGGTGCGTACGGGCGACACGCCCACGCGCGAGCGGGCGCTGATGCTGAGAACACGACCGCATATTCTGGTGACCACTCCGGAATCACTCTTTATTCTTTTGACGGCTGAGAGATCGCGCGAGCTTCTGAAGACCGTCTCAACGGCTATCGTGGACGAGATACATGCGGTGGCGGGAGATAAGCGAGGTTCGCACCTGGCTCTATCTTTAGCCCGCCTGGATGCCCTTACAGCCAGCCCGGCACAACGGATTGGATTATCTGCCACCGTACGTCCGCTCACGGAGATGGCATCGTTTCTCGGTCCTGAAACGCGCGTCGTCGATGTCGGCCATAAGCGGCCAATGGAATTGGCGGTTGAGGTTCCGCGACAAGAACTCGGCGCGATCGCCAGCATGGAGATGTGGGGCGAGGTTTACGATCGCCTGGCCGAGCTAATTGCGCGGCATCGCACGACGCTGGTCTTTGTGAATACGCGGCGACTTTCGGAGCGAATCGCGCTCGCGTTGGAACAGCGGCTGGGTAACCAATCTGTACTTCCGCATCACGGCAGCCTTTCGCGTCAACTCCGTTTGAATGCCGAAGCGCGTTTGAAGACGGGTGATGTTAAAGCGGTTGTGGCAACGGCATCGCTGGAACTCGGTATCGACATCGGTAGCGTTGACCTGGTATGTCAGATAGGTTCTCCGCGCTCCGTAGCAGTCGCGTTGCAGCGAATCGGACGAGCCGGCCACTGGGTGGGTGCAATGCCGAAGGGCCGCTTGTTTCCGACCACGCGAGACGAATTGATCGAGTGTGCGTCGGTCGTGTCGGCCATCCGAAAAGGCAAACTCGAAAGCATTACTATTCCGAGGAATGCGCTGGACATTCTGGCCCAGCAAATCGTCGCAGCGGCATCGGCTGACACGTGGCCAGAAGATGACCTATATCGCCTGGTGCGCTCCGCTTATCCGTTCAGGGATCTCCCTCGCGAAGACTTCGATGCGTCCGTCACGATGCTCTCTGAGGGGATCGCCACATCACGTGGAAGAAGCAAAGCGCTGATTCATCGGGATGGCGTGAATCGGCGCGTAAAGGGACGACGGGGTGCGCGGCTTGCCGCAATTACGTCCGGAGGAGCCATTCCGGAGAATGCAAATTATGCCGTGATCGCCGAACCCGATGAAAAGGTCGTCGGAACGCTCGATGAAGATTTCGCTGTAGAGAGCCTTGTGGGAGATGTCTTTCTGCTGGGAACGCACTCCTGGCGCATCAAACGTGTGGAACCCGGCCGCGTCCGTGTTCACGATGCAGGCGGTGCGGCGCCCTCCATTCCATTCTGGTTGGGTGAGGCGCCGGGACGGTCACGCGAACTTTCCGAAGAGGTTAGTCTCGTGCGTGAAATGGTCATGCGCCATCCCGAGGACGCTCATAGATTCTTGATTCAGGATTGTGGGCTCGATGATGCCGGTGCGACCCAGGTTATCCCATACGTCCAATCGGGCAAGGCCGAGCTTGGCGCATTGCCTTCTCAAACCGAAGTGGTAGCAGAACGGTTCTTCGATCAAGCCGGTGGTATGCAATTGATCTTACACGCCCCATTCGGCTCACGGATCACCCGAGCCTGGGGACTGGCGCTACGAAAGCGTTTTTGTCGGACGTTTAACTTTGAGCTACAAGCGGCGGCCACCGACAACGGACTGGTTTTGTCCTTAAGTGATCAACATTCGTTCCCACTCGAACTTGTGTTCGCATTTCTACGATCTGAAACAGTTGAGGACGTGTTACGACAGGCTCTTTTAGCCGCTCCCATGTTCGGTGCCCGCTGGCGCTGGAACACGACGCGGGCGCTGGCGATACTCCGTTTCCAAGGTGGAAAAAAGATCCCTGCACCCATCCAACGCATGCGGGCTGACGACCTTCTGGCAGCCGTATTCCCCGATCAGGTTGCGTGCGGCGAGAATCTGACGGGGCCGATCCGCATCCCGGATCATCCGCTGGTGCGCGAAACCATTGAAAACTGCCTTCACGAGGCGATGGACCTTGAAGGTTTGAGAGAAGTTCTCCGGGGAATCGAAGACGGAAATATCCGCACTGTTGCGATCGACACACCGCGCGCGTCGTGCCTCTCGCACGAGATTTTGAACGCGAATCCGTACGCATTCCTGGACGATGCTCCTCTTGAGGAGCGTCGAACACGTGCGGTTGCACTGCGCCAGACCCTTGGAATAGATGTAAGCGGCGGCGATGGAATTCTCGATGCCGGCGTGATCGAACAAGTTTCGAGTGAGTCTTGGCCTCAAATACGGGACTGCGACGAGCTCCACGACGCGTTGCTGACGCTCATCCGATTTCCAGCGAGCGATGAGTTCAAGCTCTTATTCGATGAATTGGCGGCGGCGGGCAGGGCATTCTGGGTTACCAAAGAAGATCTAACCTTTTGGGCTGCGACCGAAAAGTCGTCCGCGGTGGATGATGCGCACGCAGTTGTGTCGGGTTGGATGGACAGCATTGGACCAATAACGGTCAGTGAACTTCAGACGAAGCTCCGGTTCGACGCGCAAATAGTTGAAGGCGCGCTTTTGCAACTGGAGGCTTCCGGGCAAGTGTTGCGCGGCAGCTTTCGAGGCAATCGTCAGGAGGTCGAATGGTGTAATCGACGGATCCTGGCTCGCATTCACCGTGCCACCCTTGGAAAGCTTCGGCGCGACATCGAGCCTGTTTCATCATTGGATTTCGTACGTTTTTTACAGGTGTGGCAGCGTGTTGCGCCGGGCACGCAGCTCCATGGGGCTGATGGAACTCTCCAGGTTCTGCGGCAGCTTCAGGGATTTGAGATCTCAGCCGCTTCTTGGGAATCAGAGGTTCTGGCGAGCCGGATTGCACATTACGAGCCCGCATTTTTAGACGAGCTCTGTTTGTCAGGACAGGTTATGTGGGCCAGAATGTCGCCTCATCCGGCGCTGATCGAGAATCGTCGCGTACGGCCCACTCGCTTAGCTCCGGTGACGCTTTGTATGCGGGAAGATGCGGACTGGTTGATGGCCACGCAAACCCCGAGCGACGAAGCTTCCTTCTCACACCCGGCGCGGGACGTAATGGCTGCCCTAGAGCATAACGGTGCCAGCTTCTTTACTGATCTCGTACGGCTGACCGGTCGATTGGCGAGCGAAGTTGAAGATGCACTTTGGGAACTGCTGGCTGGAGGACTGGTGACCGCCGACGGATACGATAATTTGCGCGCACTGGTCGATCCAAAGAGGCGTCGTGGCGAGGGACGTGGCAGTCAGAAGCGGCCACGACATGCTGCCGGACGATGGGCGATCCTGCGGCGAAATGTAAGAACTGTCGATACAGGCGAACGGAACGAGCGGTTTGCACGCCAATTGTTACAAAGGTGGGGCATATTGCTGCGTGATCTGCTCGTTCGCGAGAGTCTGGCGCCGCCGTGGCGCGAGTTGGCGCCGACCTTACGAAGAATGGAGGCGCGAGGCGAGGTCCGCGGGGGACGCTTTGTTTCGGGGTACGTGGGAGAACAGTTCGCCCGACCGGAGGCCATTGACTTGCTTCGGCGAATGCGCAAGCAAGCCATCAAATCGCCCCTAAAGACCGTAAGCGGGTCTGATCCGCTGAATGTAACAGGAGTTATTCTGCCTCCGGAACTGGGCGACGGCGAAGCGGCATTCCACATTGCATCCGCATAATGCAAGGTCTTGGTATACTTCGCTTGACGGCCTTTTTTCATGGATGAACAGCGATTAGGCGATGTCATTGACGACCACTGTGTGAAGTGCCGCCGTATTACGAACCACTCGATTGTGTCGCTGGTCAACGGCCAAGCGGCAAAGGTTCGTTGCCGGACGTGCTATCACGATCACGATTATCGTCATGAGCAAGCCCCTCCCTCAAAAAAGGAGTTGAAGAAGGCGGAGGCGTTGGCGGCAGCGGCACTTGCAAGCGAGGACGGCGATCAGCCGTCTGCAATTTCGGAACCCGCCAAAAAGGACAAGGCCAAAAGCGAGTACGCCTAGTCCCACCGATAGCTCTCGTAGCGAATCGCTGGCGCTTCAAATTGTCCTTCGATTACGTTCGTCTGGCTTCCTGGCGTACCTTGTCGGTGGCTGCGTTCGAGATCGCTTGCTGGGATTCGCTCCCAAAGACTACGACGTAAGCACTGATGCCACACCAGCTGAGATCCTCTCTATATTTCCTCGGGCTGAAACCGTAGGAGCACATTTCGGTGTGGTGCTCGTGACTGAAGGTCCCGGCGCGTGCGTCGAGGTAGCAACCTTCCGGAGTGAGAGTACCTATGCGGATGGCCGTCGGCCCGAAGTTGTCCATTTCGAAAAAGAACCCGAGCAGGATGTCAGAAGACGCGACTTCACTATAAACGGTCTGATGGAAGATCCGCTAACGGGTCAAATTGTTGATTACGTTGGTGGACAAGCGGATCTTAAATCCAAAGTTGTTCGCGCGATCGGGGATGCCGAAACGCGCTTCCGCGAGGATCACCTGCGCATGCTTCGCGCGGTCCGATTCGCAGCACGTCTTGGCTTCGACATCGAGGGCGAAACAATAAGGGCAATTCAGGCCTGTGCGCACGAAATAAAACGCATATCGGCGGAGCGAATCCGTGATGAATTGGTTTGCATTCTCACTCAGCGCGGAGCTCGTCGGGCACTCGAATTGCTCAGCGACTGCCGGCTCCTGCGCATCATTCTCCCGGAAGTAGCGGCGTTTCAGGGCGTCCCGCAGCCCCCCGAGTTTCATCCCGAGGGTGACGTCTGGACCCACGTGTTATTGATGCTCGAGTACCTGCGTGCGCCTACTTCCACGCTCGCTTTAGGCGTTCTGCTGCACGACGTGGGAAAACCGCCCACTTTTCGTATTGCCGACCGTATTCGTTTCGATGGGCATGCAGAGGTGGGCGCGAGTATGACAAGCAAAATACTTTCAGACTTAAAGTTCCCCCGCGAGGACATTCAGCATGTCACCTCGCTCGTCGCCAACCATATGCGCTTTAAAGATGTATTTCAGATGCGCCTAAGCACGCTGAAGCGTTTTTTGCGTCTCCCGCGTTTCGATGAGCATCTCGAGCTGCATAGGCTCGATTGCTTGGCCAGCAACGGTTACACGGACTCTTACGAGTTTGTTCGCAAGAAGCTGGTTGAAATCGGAAAAGATGAACTTCGTCCGAAGCGTTTATTGACCGGAAAGGATCTGATAAGGGCTGGCTATGCACCGGGACCGATGTTTGGCCGCGCTTTAGAAGCAGCAGAAACAGCCCAACTCGATGGAGAGATTGCAACCCCTGAGGAGGCCTTGGCTGTCGCAAGATCGGTGCTCGAGTCAATCACTTCCTAGTACCAATTCCTAATCTGGTTGCGAATACGCGACAGAAAATTTTGGTATTGTGATTTTCTCTTTCTCGTCCATTGCAGGATGGCGTTCTTAGCCGAATCTTAGATTCCTATTTGCAGGAGAGCAAAAACAATGCCCGCAGGTTACGTTACGAGCAGCAAATTGAGGGAGGAGATAAGGTCGGCGCGATCCCAAAGCGACCACCTTTTCAGCATTCTGAAGGCCGAAGCGTTGTATGATCGGCCCATTGCCGAACGGCACCGTGTCATTTTCTACATAGGCCATCTCGACGGCTTCGACTCAATCCAGATTTGTCGCGAAGGGATGGGAATACGCTCCCCAGAACCGGAATTGGACACTCTCTTTCAGGCCGGAATCGATCCCGACTCGTCGCACCTGCCCAACGATGAGCCTTCAGACTGGCCCTCACTCGAACGCGTGCAGGGATATGTTGCCAGGTGTCGTAAGCAAGTAGACAAATATCTGGACGACGCGCCGGAGCACGTCATTCTGATGTCATTGGAGCACCGGCTTATGCATCTTGAGACATTGGCCTACATGTTTCACAACTTCGACCACAGTGTGAAGCTCGGGCCCGATACTCAGATAGCTGATGCGGACGTGAATCGCAAACTAGAAAATGCCTGGCGGGAAATTCCAACGGGCGAAGCTGTTCTCGGACGAGCTGAAGACGGCACGTTTGGCTGGGACAACGAATACAAGCAAACTCGTCGTGACGTTCCTGCGTTTCAAATACAGCGCTATAGCGTGACCAACGGTGACTACCTCCGCTTTGTAAAGGATGGTGCTCCCATGCCGCACTTCTGGGTGCGCTATGGTGATGCAATCGAATTCCGCGGCATGTTTCGGAATTACCCGCTACCGCTGAATTGGCCTGTGTATGTGACACAGGCTCAAGCCGAAACCTACGCTAAGTGGATAGGAAAAATTCTGCCCACTGAGGAGCAGTTCCATCGCGCAGCTTATGGAAGCCTCTCCGGTGAACAGCGCACTTATCCGTGGGGCACAGATTCTCCCACGCCGAAATTCGGTAACTTCGACTTCGCGGCTTGGGATCCAATACCAGTCGATGCAACGCCTGCCGGTGATAGCGCGTTCGGCGTCAGTCAACTCGCAGGAAACGGTTGGGAATGGACGAGCACGGTTTTCGGTCCGTTTCCGGGTTTTCAGGCGCGAGACAGTTATCCGGGCTATTCTGCAAACTTCTTCGACGGCGATCATTACGTTATGAAAGGCGGGTCTGCCCAAACCGCCGCCCGTCTGCTTCGCAGCTCCTTTCGAAATTGGTTCCGACGCGACTATCCATATGTCTACGCAACCTTCCGTTGCGTTGAGCAATAAAGGAGCAATGGATGTCCACGTCGACCCAGATACAACTGTCCGATTTTGCCGCCGATGTTATAGAGGGACTATCTTCGCGGCCAAAGCGTATCGCGCCGCGCTACTTCTATGACGACTTGGGAAGCGCTCTTTTCGAAGCGATCACGCTACTGCCCGAGTATGGGCTCTCCAGGGCTGATGAACGACTGCTGGCGCGGCATGCTCCGCACATTGCAACCGCAACGGGACCGCTTTCGGTTGTCGCCGAACTCGGCAGTGGAAGTGGAAAAAAGACCAAGCACATTCTGCGTGCAGCTGCTAGCGAAAACGAGAATCTGCTTTACTGCCCGATAGACGTCTCTCGTGCTGCTTTGGATGCATGTAAACGGCAGCTGGAAGATATTTCTACGACGCTGCCGGTTTGCGGCGATTGGCTGAAGGGTCTCAAACAGATCGCGTCCCGAAAAGAAGACGGCAAGCTTCTGCTCCTGTTCTTGGGTAGCTCTATTGGAAATCTGGACCGCGGTGAAATTGGAGAATTTCTTCGCGGAGTCCGTGAGAATCTTCGTCCGGGAGATTTCTTCCTCCTGGGAATGGACTTGGTAAAGAATCGAGATATCATGCTCGCGGCCTATGACGATCCAACCGGCGTAACCGCTGCATTCAATCTGAATCTTCTAGGTCGCATAAACCGCGAATTGGACGCCGACTTTGATCTGCGGTCTTTCGCACACGAGGTTCGGTGGAACGAGGACGAGCGTCGGATTGAGATGCATCTTCTGTCATGTCGGAATCAAGACGTGTATATCGGCGCGGCAGAGACTGCCTTCCATTTCGATTCAGGTGAGACCTTGTGGACAGAGTCGTCTCACAAATTCACGGAAAGCGACCTATCTGATTTTGCGCGCTCAGGTGACTTCAATCCTATAGCAACATGGATCGATCGCGAATGGCCCTTTGCCGAGGTACTCTGGCAGGTTCCATAACAAAGCCGACTTCAAATCGGATGCTATGCTGAACTGACACGGGCCGGTAGCTCAGTTGGTAGAGCATCGCACTTTTAATGCGGTGGTCGCGGGTTCGAGTCCCGCCCGGCTCACCATATAACCCCCACAAAACAGACGCAGTTAGACCGCGGCACCCAGTTGAACCCGATTTGTTGGTGCCCGGTTGTTGGTGCCCATTAACTGGGCAACGGCGCGATCTCGACTCATTCGGCCAATGCTTTCCCCAGCTCAGTCAAAAAACAATAGACCGCGTCAGTGCTCGTAACACCGCCGCGGCCCTAAGCAATCAAACCCTGCTTTTGGAGGGTTTCGTGCGTGAAGTGCATTCTGCATTAACCGCACACAAGTCCTATTCAGTGGCGACACGCGCCAGATCCAGAGTGTCGACCTCTCCGCGCCGCTTCTCGAATAACAGCCTCGACTGCTGCTCGCCACTGGCCTTTTGCGTTAGCTCGACAGCCAATCGCCCAACCGTCAACCTTTCCATTTCCAAGTCTGGAGGCTTTTCGTCCGTGACACAAATTCGTAATCAGTTTCTGGCGTTCTGTCTAACGCTGCTTATCTCAATGCCCGCCTGGGCACAGGATCCAGGAGCATCTCTGGGCACATCGCTGCAAACGATGTTCACCGGCCCCTTGGTGCTCGGCATCACCATCGTTGGCATCGTCGTCGGTGGCGCCATGATCATGTTCGGCGGGCACATGGCAATGCGCGCCATGGGCGGCATTTTGATCGGCGGTGTCCTTGTGCTGGATGCCGTGAAGATCGCGACCTACCTGCAGAGCGTTATCTAATGCCCGCCTCTCCCCTGCACGAGCAACGCGCGGTTAATGACCAGTCGCGCTTTGACTATCGCTCGTTAAACCGTGTTCCTACCGCCCTGGGCATCGAGCGCAAAGCATGCGTGTTCGGGGGCATGCTCGCGTTTCTTCATCTCCACCTCGGCGGCGGATTATTAGCATCCTCCGCCATCTTCCTCGCCTATTGGGGCATTATCTTCGCGCTCTCGCAATGGGAACCGCGGATATTTCGAATGCTACCCGCATTGTGGCGGCAGAAACGCTTTTACAGCGCCGGTAAATTCACAGCGGAGTAAGAATGCGGAATTATCATCACGAAGCCGGCGCACTGCACGCAGACATCGGTCTATTGCGGTTTGTCACCGAAACCGTTTTCCAGACGAAATCTGGCTCCTTTGGTGTAGTGAGTAGCGTCTCCGGCATCGACCCGGAATGCCGATTGGACAGCGATCTCGAAAGCTATTGCCGGCGCATCGACAAAGCCCTCCGACCTTTCGATGAACGCTTCCGGGTGTACCAATACCTGATTAAACGCTTCGGGTCCGACATCCGCACAAATCCGACTACCCGAATGAACGCGCGGGCGAATTCGTGAGCCGGCGCGTAAACGATCTGGCAAAGCGGCATCAGACGCTTGCGGATATCTCGCTCTACACGATCGTGCTGTATGAGGGCGACCCGGCTGCAAACAGGCTGGCACAATTCTTCGGCATCTCCCAAAAGAAAGCCGCTGAACGACTGGCCTACTCTGATATCCGCAGCATTGAGACTCTGACTAGCGCCGTTCGCGCATTTACGTCCTCACTGGACGACATGCTCGGATTCGAAGTACTGGATGAACCCCGCGCAAAGCTGTTCTTTCGGTCGCTCCTGAACCCCGACGCTGAGCACGTCGGGCTGTTCCATTCCGAACCTGGAGACCGGCTCGATTACGACATGGCGGATACGAACATCCACGTCGAGCACGATCAACTGCGCCTTAACGAGTACTACGTGACCGCGGCCAGCGTAAAGCTCACGCCGGCGAATCCGAAACCGGCGACGATCGCGAGCGCGCTGGCCCGCGTGAATTGCGATTTCATCGCGTGCATGGAGTGGAAGCCGCAAACCACACTCCACATGCGGAAGCTCATTAAGTCCCGACAGAAAACTTTTCTCGCCCAGGGTGTCTCGATGTTCGTTGCCGCCTTCGCAGGTATGTGGACTTCAAAATTCGAGATGCCGCCAAAAAAGGATCTGGACGAGCATGTCGAAAACTTGGGAGAATGCCTCGTTGCGCTGGAGCGCGGCTTCCAATTCGGTGCGTTCTCCGGCGTAATCGCGCTCATTGGCAAAGACCAGCTCCGGGTGCGGAATGCATTCGCCGAGCTGGTGCGGGTCTACGGCCAGGCGGATGCCTCCTTAGTGAGAGAAACGCTGAACCTTTACAGCGCGTACCTGTCGATCATTCCGGGCAACACACAGCTCAATCACAGTTACAGTTACCTGTTTTCGCGCGACTACGCAAATCTGGCGTTTGCCTGGCAGTCCTGGACCGGAAACCGGATCAATAAGCACTTGCGCGATGAATACATGTGTCTGTACGAAACGCGCGACCAGCAGCTGTTCTATTTCAACGGGCACGTCGGCGGAACGTTCGGAGTGCTGAAAACCGGGGCGCCGGAATCGGGCAAGTCATTCGACACGGTGTATCAGATTGCAAACCTGCAGAAGTATGATCCCGTGACGCTGGTGCTCGACATCGGCGGAAGTTACAGCGATTTGACGGATTACTTCGACGGGCGCTATTTCGAAGTCTCAAAGCGCAATCACCGCGTGCGCATGAATCCGTTTTCGCTCGCGAACACGCATGAAAACCGGCAGTTTCTGTTCGCGTTCCTGCGACTCCTGCTTGGCAAGGATCCCAATCAGGCACCGGAAAAGGCGGCTAAGGATGACCGTGCCATCTACGAAGCGATCGAGAGTGTATATGAGCTCGCGCCCAAGGACCGGCGACTCGGTAATGTCTCGCTGCCGGCCGCCCTGCAGCTGCGGCTTCAGCGCTGGTGTGAGGGCGGACAGTACGGACACGTGTTTGACAACGAGACGGACAACATCGAGTTTTCACACTTTCAGGGTTTCGAATTTCAGGGCATGGAAAAAGAGCCGGATCTGCTGGTCCCGATCTGTTTTTACGTCACGCAAAGATTCGACCAGGTGGTCTACGATCCCACACTGGCCGGCCAGCTGAAACTGCTCGTTATCGATGAGGGTTGGCGCTGGATGCTCAGTGGCGACATGGGCCCGTACATGGTCGACAAGCTCAAAACGGGCCGTAAGTACAACCTATGCAACATGTTCATCACGCAATCGGGCCTCGATGCGGAGCGCGCCGGGTTCGGCGAGCTACTTAATGAAGCGTGCCCGACGAAGATCTTCTTTGCAAATCCCGAGATACGGCCGGAGAGTTACCAGCGGCTGTACGGGCTCAATACAAAGCAGGCTGAACAAATTTCGCAGCTGAAACCCCGAGAAGAACTCGCGATCTTCGCCACGGATCCAGCCAGGCCCGCAGTGAAGCAGTTCAAGGTGGTCCGCCTAAAGCTCGACAACGCCGAAGACCAGCTAATGTGCAGCAACGATCCCAATGCGAACCAGATTCGATTACGCCGGCGCGTGGTGACGGCTTGAAAGGAAAGAAAGTGAAGCCATTCTCCTTGTTATTCGCAGTAAGCACCGCAGTCTGTTTAGCCGCCGATTCGTCGGAAGTAGTCCGGCACGTGAGCGCTGGTGCCGAAGACATCATCGAGCTCAACCCGGCCACGTTTGAATACTCGTCGATCGTGTTACCCGAGGGCGAAAAGGCCGTGACGTATCTCTGCGGCGATCCGAAGCACTGGGACGTGCAGATCATCGAAGGCGCTGAGCGTTTCGTGAACGTGAAGCCCTCGCCTGGCGCACACCCTACGGACATTCAGGTCCTGACCGATCACAACCACAACTACACGGTTCAGGCGAAGACCGACGCAAAGACGCCGGTCGATATCAAGCTGTTTCTGGACTCGACGGATGTGGAGTCACTCAAGAAACCTCCGACATTCGTACCGGCCGCGGAAGCTGCCCGGACAAAGGTGCAGCTCGAGCAGACCGAGGCCGAACTGGCACGCGTGAAGAAAGACGCACACGAGCAAATCCGGAGCGACGAAGACCAGTACCGGGCGCTGTACCCGCAGAAGCTGACGTTTGACTACAGCTTTGAACGCGACAAAGCGCCCTTCAACATTCATTCCGTTTTTCGCGATGACAAGTTTACTTACATTGCCGCCAATCCTGATGAAGTAGCCAGCTTCTATGAGGTCAAAG
>JAFAQG010000444.1 GCA_019246575.1 Acidobacteriaceae bacterium | reverse complement strand
CTTTGCTGATACGACGGCTTATGTCCAAGCTCTTCGATCCGCAGCAATCGATGGAGTGGACGTGCGTCTTTTGGTGCCGAATGGGACGGACATCCCTTTACTCAGACCGTTGTCGAGGGCAGGTTATCGACTACTCTTAGAAGCAGGTGTGCGCGTATTCGAATGGAACGGCACGATGCTGCACGCCAAGACTGCTGTCGCGGACCGACGCTGGGCTCGCGTCGGTTCGACGAACCTTAATATCGCGAGTTGGGTCGGAAATTGCGAGTTGGATGCGGTAATTGAAAACGAACTGTTTGTTGGCGAAATGGAGGACATGTACCTCCAGGATCTGGCGAACGCAACGGAAATCGTGCTGGACAACAGAAACAAGCTGCGTGCGCCTGGCGCCCCTCGACGTTCGCGGCCGATTATGACGAGCGGCGGCGGCAGTTCAGGGCGTGCTGCTGCAGGAGCGATTCGCATCAGCAACACACTCGGCGCAGCGTTTACGAACCGTCGTGTAATGGAGCCGCTTGAAGCGCGAATTGTCGTAACGGCAGGCGTGCTGCTTCTCCTATTAGCGACCCTCTTCGGGTTCTTTCCGCGCGTTCTGGCCTATCCGGTGATTCTTGCTTTTATGTGGGTCGGCTTTGCGCTTCTTTACAGAGGCTACAAGCTCCGGCGCAAACGTAAGCGAGAAGCACCAGATGCTTCCGGGACGCTCGTGTCCCGTTGAGGCGCGGAGGATTTATGAACCAGAGCAGGCGCTGCCACGACCGCTCGCGGAATTATGGCTGAAAATAGATGCTCATGTCCTGCTGTGCTCCCGAACCTTGGCGCTCAGTCCGAGGCCGATCAATCCATTTCGGCCGCCTCACTAAATCTGGCAAAAGAGCCGGATGCCGACAAGGTTCTAAGGACGATTTTCAATACTCCACGGTTGCGCGACACGGATCTCTTTCTGTTCCAGGAGGTCGTGAATGAGGGATCAAATTCGAGCGTCGCGGAAGAAATCGCGGGCAGATTGGGGTACTCCGCAGGGTTTGAGCCCGCTCCATCATCAGATTACGACCAGGGGTTAGCCGTAGTGAGCCGTTATCCAATCACCAGCGTTCAGACGAGGCGACTAAAGGCATGCGATCTTCGTTTCCGCAGCCGAAACCGGTTTGCCATGAGGGCTACACTGCAGACGCCCTGGAGCGATTTGCGAGTCTGGAACGTGCACCTCGACACCCGCATCAACGCGGAACAGCGCCTCAATCAACTTCGGCCTGTCATTGACGAAGCTTCGCGCGACAGCCGACCGCAACTGATTGGGGGCGATTTCAACACGAATGAATTGTACTGGCTCAGAAACATAGTACCGGTGCCTGGTGGTCCATCGCACGGCCCTATGATCCGCAATGCGATGAAAGAGCATGGTTTTGAAACCCCTTTTGCAGGTACCCTCAATACATTTCCCGCGCTCGGCCGCCACCTGGACTGGATATTTCTGCGTGACCTGACTCCAGTCGAAACGAGTGTGCAGGCCGTGCCGTTCTCCGATCACAACGCGATCTGGGTACGTTTCCGTTTTTGAGTCGTGAGCTGATATGGCAGACACACCAAGACCGACTGATACTGCTCACATTCAACTCTTCGGAAAGCCGGGCTCCGCGGCCGCGTACACAATTCGCGATTTCCTTATACGCAGTGACATACCATTCGAATGGGTCGAACTCGCAACCGATGAACAGGCTCGGAAACGAGCGGGTGTGGAAAGTCTTGATGACAGCCGGCTTCCAATCTGCTCGTTTCCGGACGGCACCCGACTCGCATGCCCAACGATTCGGCAAATCACGGAAAAGCTCGGATGGTTTCATGACCCTTGCCGGTCGGAGTATGATTTGGCGATTTATGGGGCGGGACCTGCAGGCCTGAGTGCGGCTGTTTACGGCGGCTCGGAAGGACTCAAGACGATCGTAATTGAACCTTCGGCCATTGGCGGACAGGCCGGAAGTAGTTCGAAAATTGAAAACTATCTCGGGTTTCCTTCAGGGATCAGCGGGGCCGATTTGGCGGAACGCGCTCGCGAACAGGCACTCCGCTTCGGCGCCGAAATATTGGTAGCACGGGAGGGAGTTCGCGGCGAGTTTACCGCCGGCGAGCGGATAGGGTATTTGGCCGACGGTACGAAGATTATTGCGCGATCGGCGATCTGTGCAACCGGTGTCCAATATCGACGGCTCGGTTTGCCCGATGAAGATCGTTTTCTCGGGGCCGGAGTTTACTACGGCGCTGGCGCCAGTGAGGCCTCTCTTTGTCGAGACGATCATGTAGTTGTGATCGGCGGCGGTAATTCAGCGGGCCAAGCCGTCATGCATTTCTCCCGCTTCGCGAGATTAGTCACTATGATCGTTCGGGGCACATCGTTGAAGCTTACTCTTTCGAGTTATCTCGTAGACCGCATTGGTGCCGCCCCGAATGTTGAAATTCTCACGAACACCGAGGTTGCTGTGATCGAAGGTGATGAGATTTTGCGCTCGATAACGCTGTCCAATCGCAAGACGGGCCAGCAGCAAGACGTTTCTACTAGTTGGCTCTTTGTCTGCATCGGCGGCGCGCCGCATACCGACTGGGCAGCTGAAGCAGGCATCGTACGCGACGAGGGCGGCTACCTTGTGACCGGCCCCGATCTTTTGCAGCACGGCCGCCTTCCCGCCGTCTGGCCGATCGATCGAAGTCCCTACTATCTTGAGACGAGCATGCCCGGATTATTCGCTGCCGGCGATGTCCGGCATGGTGCGATCAAGCGTTGTGCTTCGGCAGTCGGTGAAGGCGCTATGGCTGTGACCTTCGTCCATCGTTATCTTGAGAATGGTTGAGCTCACCGGAACAGCTGTGTATTGATCCGCTGTTTAAACTGCTCGATAAGTTCCGGCGCGGTTCGCGAAACGCTCGTTGATATTTGTGGAAGGCAAAGATTACGGGCTCGGCGGCTGTGAAGCTCTTCGAATCGCGCACCACAGGCGAGATACGTTGATAGGGAAAAACAATGGAAGAGCAAGTTTCTGGTTGGGCTCATGTTCTTGACGGGAAAGTGGCGGTGGTCACGGGCGCTGCGCGCGGGATCGGCCGTGCGGCTGCTGCGGCGCTCGCCGGGAGCGGAGCACAGGTTGCCGGCATTGATATTTGCGGGATGGTGGATCGGCGGTCCGGTGTGGCACCCGCGACGCCGGAGGATCTCGAAGAGACGGGAAGGCTGGTAGAGACTATAGGCCGCCCTTGGCGGAGCTTCGTACTGGATCAGCGCAACCTGGTTGCTCTGCGCGAAGCGGTGGTGGAGATCGAGCGCGAGTTCGGCGGCATCGATATCCTTTTCGCGAATGCGGGAATACAGGCGTTCAGACCGTTGCTTGAGATGGAGGACTCGGACTGGCACATCCAGATCGACGTGAACCTGACGGGTACGGCGAACGTAATCCGCGCAGTTGCGCCCGCGATGGTGAGGCGCGGCGGGGGTCGCATCATTGTCACGACATCCACACAAGGGCGGCATGGCACGATGTTTGGCGCGGCCTACTCGGCGTCGAAATGGGGCATTATCGGGCTGATGAAATCCGCCGCACTGGAACTCGGCAAATACGGAATTACGGTGAATGCCGTGGTGCCGGGGCTGATTGACACGCCACTAACCAGACACGAAGAGCGCTACGCACAGGCGCTTGAGGTTGCGAGTAAGACTCCCACGGGTGACATTCGCAAGGATGAGGAGGAGGCGAAGAAGACGCTCAAGGCGAAATCTCCGCTGGGCGTGCCGTGGATTGATCCCCAGGACGTAGCGCCGGCAGTGGTGTTTCTCGCTTCGGATGCTGCACGGATGGTCTCAGGCGCAACCTACGATGTTACGGGTGGAGACAGCGCAAATAATGCGGCTTGATCGGCTACATTTAGTTTCGCAAGAGTTAAGGTGAACATCACGCGAACGCCTCATCTTTGCGTTCACGGTCCGCATGTTGACCACGCTCAATTAGCCGGTTGCGCTGCGCCAATGCGAGGTTTTCAAACCGTCAGACCTCGCTCCACACCCAGTCGCGTATCTCCGGCATGTCTTCGAGGTGCTTCGTTGAGTATGCTACTGCCTCGGTGATGCGCTGCTTAAACTGCTCGATAAGTTCCGGCGCGCGGTTCGCGAAACGCTCCGAGCGGCGGAGTGCTTCGATGCACAAATGAAAACGGCTCATACTGTTTATCACGACCATATCGAACGGTGTCGTCGTAGTCCCCTGCTCGATGAACCCACGCACGTGGAAGCGATCGGGATTCGGTCGTCCATGGCCCACTTCGTGAATCGCCCGTTGATATCCGTGGAACGCAAAAATCACGGGCCTTGCCGCTGTGAACAGCTCTTCAAATCGCGCTGGTTCCATTCCATGGGGATGCGCGTCGGGAGTGAAGAGGGTCATAAGATCGACGACGTTCACGACCCTTGTCTTCAATTCCGGAATTATCTTCCGTAGCCACCATGCTGCGGCGACCGTTTCGAGAGTAGGAATATCGCCGGCAGCGGCGAGGACAACGTCGGGCTCCGTGCCCGCATCGTTGCTGGCCCAGTGCCAAACGGACGCTCCTCGCAGGCAGTGCTCAATGGCTGTGTTCATATCCAGCCATTGCAATTGCGGCTGCTTATCGATGACGATCAAGTTGACGTAGCCACGACTCCGGAAACAGTGGTCGGCGACAGACAAGAGGCAATTTGCGTCCGGTGGGAGATAGATACGGGCGAGAGTGCCTCGCTTCGAGAGCATGACGTCGATCGGGCCCGGACCTTGGTGGCTGAAGCCATTGTGGTCGTTGCGCCAGCACGTGGAAGTTAGCAGTATATTCAACGATGCGATCGGAACGCGCCATTCGAGTCGGGTGGCTTCTTCGAGCCATTTAGTGTGTTGAACGATCATCGACGCTGCGACCATGGCAAAGGCTTCGTAGGTAGCAAATAAGCCATGCCGACCCGTAAGGAGATAGCCTTCCAGCCATCCTTCACAGAGATGCTCGCTGAGCACTTCCATGACACGACCCGCTGGATTAACGTGATCGTCGATTGATATCGTGCGGCCGATGAAACAGCGGTTTTCTACATCGAACACATTGTTGAGGCGATTGGAATTGGTTTCATCGGGGCAAAATAACCGAAAATTAGCTGATTCGGCATTCTTCACAAACACGTCGCGAAGCATCGCGCCGAGTTGTCTGGTAGATTCACGGTGCTCGGTAGCGGGCTGCTTCACTTCCACCGCATACTCGTGGAAATCGGGCAGGTTCAGATCGCGCAGAATTCGCCCGCCATTGGCGTGAGGATTCGCTCCCATTCGGCGGTCTCTTAGGATGTGTTGCAAATAGGCTCTTGCAAATAGGAGCGGAGGTGGGAAGGGGTTGGTGGCCTCAATATACTGATCAGGCAGCTAGTCTGAAGACACGTACGATGAAGTGGATTTGTGCTGCGGTGTCAGCCTTTGGCA
>JAFAQG010000281.1 GCA_019246575.1 Acidobacteriaceae bacterium | reverse complement strand
TGAACTTCGAAGGCGGCGCGCAAGGCCAGACCAAGACGGTTACGGCAACTGCAACCGTAACTGACGAAACCGGAAAGACGGCGTCGAAGACCGTTGACATCACCGTAAACTGCCCACCGCAGTTTGTGCGGTTGTCTGACGTAATCTTCGCGAAGAATAACGCCCGTGTGAACAACTGCGGCAAACGCATCCTGATTGACGAGGCTGCCCCGCGATCTGCCAGCGGCGATTACGATATCGTCCTGGTCGGCCATCGCGACAGTGACGAGCAAGAGAACGTGGCTGGCGGTCGCAGAGAGAGGGGGAGGCGGCGGGCTGCTGCTCGACGTGCCCTCGACGAACAGCGTGCGCTGAACTGCGCTGCTGTATTGAGCGCGGGAACGGGTACTTGCGGCAAGGTCGATCCTTCGCGCATCAGAGTCGATTGGGTCGGCACTGACCAGACCTCAGATCCTGAGCCCGGGCTCTGCGGAACCTCCAATCTCGCGGCTCAAAAGGAGCGGAGAGGCTCGAAGGTGAGCGCAGCCGATAAGAACCGGCGGGTAGAAGTCTATCTCGTACCGAGGAACACGACGGCAATGCCTCCGGCGGTGAAGAACATCAAGCCGCTTCCGGAGAGCGAAGTCAAAGCGCTCGGCTGTCCGAGATAGGTCACATCTGGACTGAGTACAAGGGCCAGGCGGATCGCCGCTTGGCCCTTTTTGTTTTTGATCGGTCAGTCCGGGCGTGCCAGAATAGAAATCCATGAAACCTGCCCTTTTACGTTTGTCGCTTCTCTCCTGCGCTATCGTCGTAGCGGCCTCTCAAGACACTTCTTCTTCCTTCACCATTGAGCAGGTAATGAGCGCCCCATTCGCTTCTTCTTTGAAGGCTGCTTCAAAAGGCGCGAAAGTGGCTTGGCTGCTCAACGATCGAGGCGCGCGGAATGTGTGGATCGCGGCCGCGCCCGATTGGAAGGGGCGTAAAGTCACAAGTTTCAATCAGGACGATGGGCAGGAGATAGATGATCTGGTCTGGGCGGCGGATGGCAACCATGTTCTCTTTGCCCGCGGCGGCGATTTCGAGATGGGACGAGACAATCCAAATCCCTCTTCGAATCCGGAAAAACCAGAACAGGATATTTGGATTGCCGGGCTTGACGGTTCACCCGCCAGAAAATTAACTGAAGGTCATAGTCCTGCTGTTTCGCCGAAAGGCGACACCGTCGCGTTTATGCGCGCGGGCCAGATTTTTATGATGAAGTCTTTCGGGGAAAACGCCAAAAGCGCCGTGGCGTTAAAAGGATCGCCGAGCGGACTCATCTGGTCGCCTGACGGAAGCGCTCTCGCATTTGTCAGCGGACGCGCCGACCATAGTTTTATCGTTGTCTACACACCCTCAGATAAGAGCCTGCATTACCTCGATCCGAGCGTAGATAGAGACTCATTTCCGGTTTGGTCGCCTGACAGCTCTAAGATAGCTTTCATTCGCATTCCGGCGCGAAGACGGGAGTTCGCGTTCGGTCCGCAACGCGAAGGCGAGCCCTGGTCAATTCGGATAGCGGATATCAGCAGCGGCACTGGCCGGGAAATATTTCGCGCCAAGGCCGGCCAGGGCAGCGTGTTTCATCCGGTTGTGGCGCAGCAGCAGGTATTTTGGTCCGCCCAGGACCGCCTGGTGTTTCCCTGGGAAGCAACCGGATGGTGCCATTTGTACAGTGTCGCCGTAAGCGGCGGCACGGCAACCGAGCTGACGCCCGGCGCTGGCGAAGTTGAGCATGTCGCAATCTCGGGTGACCGCGAGACGCTTTATTACTCGACAAATATCGGCGACATCGATCGCCGGCATATCTGGAGTATTAATGCCGCTGGAAGTCAATCACCGCAGCAACTAACCTCTGGCGAAACCATTCAGTGGGAACCTGCTCCAACGGCCGACGGTTCCGCTCTGGTTTTTCTCGCTTCGAGCTACAACGAGAAAGCGCATGCGATGATGCACGCGCGAAATGGGCAGGCAAAACCGCTGGCCCCTGAGGTAACACGTGCCGAGTTCCCTGCCACGCAGTTAGTCAAGCCGCAGCCCGTGATGATCACAGCCGCCGACGGGCTCGAGATTCACGGCCAGCTCTTTTTGCCGCCACAATCGCGGGCCGGGGAAACACGCCATCCGGCTCTGATTTTTTTTCATGGCGGCTCGCGCAGGCAAATGCTGCTCGGCTTTCACTACATGTATTACTATTCCAACGCCTACGCTTTAAATCAGTACTTCGCCAACCAGGGCTACATCGTGCTGTCCGTAAATTATCGCAGCGGGATCGGTTACGGACTCGATTTTCGTGAGGCGCTCAATTACGGAGCCACCGGGGCAAGCGAGTTCAATGACGTTCTCGGCGCCGGTTTATATTTGAAATCTCGATCCGACGTCGATCCCAAGCGAATCGGAATTTGGGGCGGATCATACGGCGGATATCTTACTGCACTCGCGCTGGCGCGAGCCTCAGATCTGTTCGCCGCCGGTGTAGACTTTCACGGCGTGCACGATTGGAACGAAGTCATTCAGAATTTCGCGCCGGCTTACGACCCCAAAAGCCAGGTTGACGCGGCCAAATTGGCGTTCGAGTCCTCGCCTCTCGCATCAGTAAAGAACTGGAAATCACCGGTGCTGTTGATCCATGGAGACGACGACCGAAACGTGCCTTTCTCACAAACGGTTGAGCTCGTCGAAGCGTTACGAAACCAACACGTCGAATTCGAAGAACTGATTATTCCAAACGAAATCCACGATTTCCTCGTG
>JAFAQG010000291.1 GCA_019246575.1 Acidobacteriaceae bacterium | reverse complement strand
GCCCTGACTGGTATTTGCTAAGTCTGCGGCGAACGCGTACACGGCTGCGAAATCCTCTTTTTCGAGACCCAGATGCTCTTCGAGGATCTCGTCTTCGGTTATGCCGCCTGCAAGCCGGCCGAGAACGTCATTGACTGTGATCCGCATTCCGCAGATGCATGGTTTACCATCCCGCTTACTGGCTTCGATCGTGATACGGGGATGCGCAGCCGTCATGTGTCGATCCGATTATCTCGCATCGTCGCCCCGTCCGGCCGAATTGCCACCGCCGTCGAAGAAAACCGGAAAGCCACGGCGGCCAGTTCCGTTTCAGCCGCTTACCTTGCCGCAGCCTTCGCCTTCGGGGCCACTGCTGTTCGGGCAACTTTGCCGGAGCGGGTTGGCTTCGGTTTGTGAGTTGCCGTACTACTCGAGCCGTTCCTTACCGTCCCATTTAGGGCCTCGCCGTTCGGAGTCACTTTGCCGAGCACCACCGGACGCTTCGCGCCTGTAGCTTGGGGAACGTTCGATGGCCGGAGGTGAGCCGTCTCGTAGGCCATAACCGCAAAGGCAATCGCCTCTTTGGCATCGACGTCCAAGCCGACCTCAGTGCTCTCCATCACCGGGATGGGATCGAGCGCCTTGCGCAGCATGCGCATCAAGGTCGGGTTGTGAGTACCGCCACCCGAGACGAATACCTCGTCGACGCGCATTTCGGGTATGACGAAATTGCGGACGCCGAGCGCGATACTCTCGGCGGTTAGCGCCGTAGCAGTCGCAATCAGGTCTTCGCTACTCAACTCCGTATCGAGCAGCTTCGAAACGAAGTCCGCCCCATATTGCTCACGACCCGCAGTCTTCGGCGGCTTCGCTCGGAAATATTTGTCTCGCAGGAGCTTTGCGAGCAGCTTGGGATCGACTACACCTGCGGCTGCGATGGTTCCGTCACGGTCGTAACACTGCTGTCCCTGCGTGATGCGCGTCACCAACTGGTCGATGACCATGTTGCCCGGGCCGGTATCGAACGCAATCACCCGGTCCGTGTTCGTGTTGGGAGGAATCGCGGTGAGGTTTGCGATGCCGCCAATGTTGACCGCAACGCGGCCGCGCCCCCGATGACGGATGAGCATGTAATCCAAGTAAGGCACCAGCGGCGCACCTTTCCCGCCGGCCGCTACGTCGCGCTCGCGGAAGTTCGAAATGACATCGATACCGGTGCGTTCGCAGAGGACGCTCGATTCGCCGATCTGCAACGTGCTTGCGACCTTTTTTCCGAGGAACTGGCTTCCCTGCCCCTCATGGAAGATAGTCTGGCCGTGGCAGCCAATCAGCTTGATACTGTTCAGCGGGATACCGGCACGCTCGGCCGTTTCCTCGAGAGCCTCGACATACAATTCGCCGAGCAGAAAGTTCAGGCGGGAGATGTCTCCCGTCTGCGCGTTCGCGTTGGAAATAGCCAAAAGCGATTCACGAATGTTCCTGGGATAAGGAACCGAGTGACTCGTTAGGACGTTAATCTTCGCCTTGAAGCCCGACCCGGTGATATCGATGATCGCTACATCGATCCCGTCGAGCGAGGTCCCGCTCATGATACCTGCTATTCTCATCTCTTTAGCAACTCTTGCTGCAAATCTTGCAGAATCTGCAATGCTTCAACCGGCCGTAGCTCATTGATGTTTAAAGCTCGGATCCGATCGGCGAGCCCCTGATCCATGGGCTCGAAAAGTTTTATCTGTAGGGGCGGTTCAGCCTTGCCCGGGGTTAACTCTTCACTGACCGAGTGTTCCCTTACTTCATGATGCAATAAAACGGACCTCGCCCGCTCGATTACTTGCATAGGAAGTCCTGCTAGGCGCGCCACCTCGATACCATAACTACGGTCGGCTGGTCCTGGTTCCACCTTTCGAATGAAAAGGATACGGTCACCGGACTCTTTCACGGCCACATGTAAATTTCTCACTCCCGAAAGCTGCTCGCCGAGTTCCGTAAGCTCGTGGTAATGCGTGGCAAACAGTGTTTTCGCTTTCACATGGTAATGGATGTATTCAACAATCGCCCAAGCGAGTGCTAATCCATCATAGGTAGAGGTGCCGCGCCCGATCTCGTCCAATACTATGAAGCTGTTACCCGTGGCGGTGTTTAGAATGGCTGCGGCTTCCGTCATCTCGACCATGAACGTGGATCGTCCGCGAGCCAGGTTGTCCGCCGCCCCGATTCGGGTGAACACTCGGTCCACGACGGGCAGCAGGGCAGCATCCGCGGGCACAAACGAGCCCATTTGGGCCAGGATCGAAATCAGCGCCGCTTGACGCAGGTAGGTCGATTTACCGCCCATGTTCGGCCCGGTAATAACGCCGATATACTCCTGTGACGAATGAAGGTAGAGGTCGTTCGGAATGAATCGGAGCGCATCCTTTTCCGTCAGCTTTTCGATAACCGGATGGCGTCCGGCCTCAATGCGCATTTCGCCGGAATTGGAAAACTGCGGGCGGCGGTACCGGTTCTCGACGGCAACTTGAGCCAGTGCCGCTGCGACATCGAGCTCCGCAACCCGATCCGCCGCGAGCTTTATTCGCGGCGCGTAGGAGGCGGCGCATGCTCGAAGCTGCTGGAATAGTTCCCGTTCGAGCGCCAGAATCTTCTCTTCGGCATCGAGCACTTTGCTTTCGAGCTCTTTCAGTTCGGGCGTGGTAAACCGTTCCGCGTTGGCGAGCGTTTGTTTGCGTTCGTAGTCGCCGGGGGCCAGGTGAAGGTTAGCCTTCGAGATCTCGAGGTAGTAGCCGAAAATATTGTTGAAGCGGACCTTCAGAGACCCGATGCCCGTTCGGGCGCGTTCGCGCGCTTCTATCGCGGCGATGTACTGCCGGCTGTTCCGGCCGATGTCGCGCAGTTCGTCGAGCTCGGAATTGAATCCATCGCGTATGATGCC
>JAFAQG010000034.1 GCA_019246575.1 Acidobacteriaceae bacterium | reverse complement strand
GCTGTTTGGATAGCCCAGCAGAAAGTCCGCGTAGGCGAAGCCCGTGTACTTATTCGAGAACGAGAGATTACCGAACAAGTTATTCGATTCCACTGTGTTGTCCGCGTAAAAACGGCCGAGCTGCATTCCAGCCCGTACCGTGTGCTTCCCGCGTGTCCAGGTCAGTTGTTCCTGGATAAACTGGTTGAAATTCTGGAAATCCGGCGAGCCGTAGGCCGTTTGCGTAAGTCCGGTCAGGCCAAGCCCCGAAAATGAAAGGTTCGGAATGCCGGGGAGATTCGGCAAGTTGGGCAGCAAGCCGGTGAGCCCAAGCTGGCGAACAAGGCTCGAGCCATTTTGCGCTCCCCACCGCGGCTCGTTCGTGTACATCATCCCGTAGCGAATCTCGTTTACCAGCGTGGGCGAAAAAATCTGGCTCCACGAACCGACTGCGTTTCGCGTGTTGCGGGTATCGGTCACACGTCCGATGGTCGGGAGGTTGTCTTCGTAGTCGGTGGTCATCTGCCGCTGCCACGTAAAGCGTGAGTAAAGAAACGTCTTATCCGAGATACGGTGATCCAGGCGGCCCGACCAGAACGTGTTTGGGTCGAACGGATGCGTGAGCTGCTGGACGTAGTTCTGATTGCTGGTCAGATTGGTTTGCGCGAACCCCGCGTTCGGGAGCGGGTAGAACAGGTTTTGAATCGCAATCGAAACCGGGTTCCAGCGATTCATCGGAATGCGATTTCCGGCGAAGGCCGTGTTATTGGTAGGATCCTTGATCGTGATTCCCGGTAGCAGGCCCGAAAAATCGCCCGTGCGCCACGCCGCGAGCGGAACCTGCGCCCTCAGCAGGTTTTGTGTCTGGCTGCCGCGCGAGGTTTCGAAATCGTAGTAGAAGAACGTTTTGTCGTGGCCGTTGTAAATTTTCGGTATTACGATTGGCCCGCCGATCGACCCGCCCGGTTGGTGGCTGATGCCTGTGGCGCGCGTTTGCGCAAAGAAGTCGCGCGCCCGGAACACGGGTGTCTGATAGTAATCGAAGAGACTGCCGTGCAGCTCGTTTGTCCCTGATTTCGAAACCACGGTAACCTGGCCGATAGCTCCGGCATCGGCGGTATTGTCGGCGCTATCGATCCGAACCTCCTGGAAGCTCTCCAGGTAATTCGTTAACGGGCTCGTCTGAGTGCCGTTGTTGGTGATGTTGCTGATACCGTCAACGGTGAACTCGGATTGGTTACGCCGGCTGCCGTTGAAACGATACGTTGCAGTAACCGTCGTCGCCTGCCCAATACCGGGCGCAAGCGCCAGAAACGAACTCACACCGCGCGTATTCAACGGCAGATCCTCCAGCTCCATCGAGCTGCGCGTCTGGCTGATGCGCGCGGTCTCGGTTTCAATCGGCGATGCCGTCGTCGCCTTCACCTCAACCGTCGAACTGACTGCGCCGACTTGCATCTGAAGATCGAGCCGCCGCACCTCTCTCGAGACAAGCTGAATGTCGGCGACCTTCGTCTCCTCAAAACCGGGCGCAGCCGCCGTGACGGTATAGCTGCCTTCGCGTAGGTTCGCAATCGTATAGACTCCATCGCCCGTGGTCTGCGTCTGATAGCTGTAACCACTCTGCTTTTCCGTGGCTTGCACCTGTGCTCCCGCCACCACGGCGCCGGTTGAATCCGTAACCGTGCCCGTTATGGAGCCGAACGTCGTCTGCGCAAATTCGAGCGCGGGACAAGCGAGAACAAACGCCAGCATCAAGGCTATGCGCCGCATGGAAGCGACCTCCTGAAAAAGACTGGATTCGGACCCCCGAATCGTACTGAAGCTTTTGACCGAATCATAGACTAAGATTCGGGCGCGAGTCAATTGCGTTTCGCGAAACTCTATCCGGCGAAATGCCGGGAGCGGTTAAAGAAGCCGTGCCGAGATCCGCCCCAGTTCCGAGCTGTGTGCAACCTGCCGTCCATCCGCGTAAACATTCAGTCCCTGATCTCTACCGAATCTCCCGCCTGTTTTGTCCCAAAGCACGGTCAGCAAACGGCCGCGATAACGCACATGATCGAGGCAAAACCAATCCCATTTTTTCGCCGGCAGCAGAGGATTCACCTCCAGCGTGTCTCCCGCCTTCGGACGCAAACCTACCAACCCTGTAATCAAAAGGTCGGCGTATCCGGAATGATTGTAGTGATCCCCGCGGCCATAGAACGTACCGGCATCGATTTTTCTTCGCCGCGCCAGCCACTCCCCCGTGAACGGGTTCAAATTCTCGTCGATCCAGGGAATTGTGCGCCCATCCGGCAACATCAAAACATGACTTCGCGTGTAGATCAAAAATGTCGCGAAATAGTCTTCCATTGTCACCGAATTCTGTTTGTAATCATTCAACACATTTGCGAGCGCCCGCAGCGTTATGGTCGTGGCGAATGGCCAGCTGGGCCCGTTCCATTGGCAATCGTCTCCGCTGTACAGAATTCGGCAGCGCGGGTCCCGCTGTTCCGCCGTAGTCGGCCCATAGGGAGCATAAAAACCCTGCGAATCCATCAGCTGCCTCCATGCCGGTTCATAACCCCGATTCGCCTCCGGCAAATCGAAATACCAAGGCGTAAACCCAATCTCCTCGCGCACATTCGCCGGCGTTCCGGATTCGAGCACGGTCTCGAAGAACCCGGCATCATTGTTCCAAAGCGTCTGTTCAACCAGATGCTTCAACTTTGTGGCCTTGCTCGAATATTCATCCGCGGCTCCGGAATTCGAAATCAGCGTCGCAATCGCCGATAGCGCGACCGCGTTGCCGTACATGTAACTGTTGATCGACGGCCGCAGATTCCGTACCTTGCGTCCGCCGCTGATCGATTCCTCCATCCCATCGGCGACATCGGTCTGCCAGAACAGCCCGTTTGCAAGCTCGCGATCATCCTCCCATGTGCGGTAATCGACCGTCAGGGGGTCAAACAGCGACGTTAGAAATCTTGTATCTCCGTTCACGAGCCAGCGATCATAAACCGCCGCCGCCGCCCAGCCGCTGAACTGATGAAACCGAGGCTGCAGACCGCCGTCAGCGCCCGACTTCAGCCAGAAAAGCGTATAGTCGTCCATGTACTTGGGATCGTTCACCCAGCGCCCCTCGGCTAAGTGATGGCCGAAGGCGGAACTAATCGCGTTGTATTCCGTCGCATGTCGGACAGGCTTCAAAAACTCAGTTACAATAAAGCCTTTCTGTGTTTGTTTAATCGCTTTCCGATAAGCCCACCAGCGGTAATAGTAAGTTTCTTCCACGTTCTTATCGGGGCAGGAAAAATACGGAATGTTATCGCGCATCCATTCCCATGCGTGTGCGTTCGGGACATAATTAACCACGTCCTCCGAAACCATTTCATTGAAGTACTTCACATACGGCTGAAATAGAGCGGCATTGAGTACCGGTGCCGCAGAGGTCTCTTTCGCCCCGGCCGTCACAAATGCCCCACCGGATAACATCCCTAGGGTTTCCCTCCGCGAGACTGTAGTCCCTTCCTTGACCATGTGTTTCGTTTCCACGAACCGTCATTGTCTCGCGCTCTGATCGCGCGATTCCTCCGCGCGGGAGAGATGCCGGTCTGCTTAATGTTGCGCTTCCTGGACAGCGGCGTCAGTGTCCGCGTCCGCGGCAGACGGGCTTTCCTCCGCATGAACCTGCTTCACTGCTTGCGACAAACTGCGAACGATGAATTCCGAGCAGCCCGCGCCCAGCCGTTCTTGAAACATCTGCAAATCGCCGCCGGAACCCCAAAGCCCAATCACCACCTTCAGCCCTGGACTCCCCTGACGAGCTTTCCGGCATAGCAACCGTGTATGGCTGAGCGTCGATGGCGGTAGTGCGGAAATAAAAAGTACATCGGGGTTCATCTCCACAACCCCCCGCAGTGTTTCCTCCACACTTCCGAGTGGAACGGCTTGCGCTCTGTGCCCCTCGGCAGAGAGAATTTGCGCCAGCATCAAAGCTATCAATTCGTCCGCCTCGTCTCTCGACGGAATGCACGCGATCACCAATTTCCCGTGCGCACTGGCGTCCTCTCGACGCTCCTCGCGCCCCGCTAACGAATCACCGCACTCTTCGACAATTTCTTTCGTCGTCTCAAAAATAAATTTCTCCCGCGCTTCGTCAAGCATGTTGTTGT
>JAFAQG010000998.1 GCA_019246575.1 Acidobacteriaceae bacterium | reverse complement strand
TGCCGGTTGCGTCATCTCGAACGGCGCCGCTAACTCCATCACTGTTAACTCACCCTGCGCCAGCCGAGCAAGGATCGCCCGGCGTGTCGGGTCGGCGAGAGCAGCGAAGGTTGCGTCTAGGTTCAGCACTCGTTAACAGGATCCTTATATATCGCATATGTTATATAAATATCGGGTTATTGTCAATAGGAAGAATTTTGAGCGCGGTGATTCGCGCCGAAGGGCGGCTATCGACTGGCGTGCAGGAACCCATTTCACCTGTACGGTGTCCTACAAGGAAGATGCTCGGTCCTCGTATACCTGCGGTATTCGCAACGATTCTTCTGTTTACCTCCGGCTGTGCGACGGTAGAGATCGAGACTGTTGGCTTCAGAATGAGGCTGATGCCTCCGTGCAACGCGGGACGTCTACATCGATCGGGAACTGATTTTATGGGGAATTCCGTCTCGTTAGAGCTTCACTCGTCTCGACAGCCTACTATCAACGGTGACAGCTTCGATGGTCGCACTCTGGTTGGAGTCGTTAAAGAGGTCTTTTCTACTCGAGTCGACAAAACGTTGTTGATAGCACCCGACCCTGATGTGGAACTGGAGCAGGTTCTTACAACCCTGGATCAACTGAACACGTTTAGGGTCGTAGACACTTGTATCCTCATAACGCCCAAGCAGGGGAGGGACATAGGCGACGACTCTTGCGTAATGGAGCAAGTCCGCGCCTTTAGTTCCGCTAAGCCTCCAAATGCGACTCCAGCGTTCGCGCCACTTGCAGCAGTTCGGGATCCGTAAATGGCGGACTGATCAACTGTAAGCCAATCGGCAGACCCAACTGCGTTCTCCCGCACGGCATAGAAATCGCCGGCTCTCCAAGGAAATTGATTGCCCGCACTAGGCGAGTCGAAGCGATACGCACATCCTCGGCTTCGCAATTGATCTGGACAGTTTGCTCGTCGACGCGCGGAGCCGGAATTGGCGTCGCAGGGGTGGCGATCAGGTCTACTTTTGCCCATACTGCATCGAAGTCTCTTCTGAACAGCGCACGCAGCCTCTGCGCATTGACGTACTCGTGCGCAGAGATCAATCGCCCCTGCTCGATGAGCGACCACACATCGGCGCCGAACTGGCTCGGATCTGTGTAGTTCACATACAGCGCGGCTGCTTCAGAAAGCTGGACCACCCGCGCCGACGCATTTATGCCGTGCATGTCAGGCAGTTTGATCTCAACCACCTTCGCACCCAGTTCTTCGAGTTTCAAGGTGGCGCGATGCACGGCAGCTTTCACCTCGTGGTCTATGCAATCGAAATAGAAATTCAGCGGCAGTCCGACCGTTAGCTCATCCAAGCGAGATAACGGAGGCAGATTGAAGCCGCCATTTTGCAGATTCACCGACGTCTCATCGCGCGAGTCGAACCCAGCGATAGCATCCATCGCGATCGCGCAGTCCTCAACGCAAGTTCCAATGGGGCCTACGTGGTCCAAACTGAATGAAAGCGGCAGCACGCCGTAGCGACTCACACGTCCGTAAGTCGGCTTGAACCCCGTGACTCCGCAAAAGGACGCCGGAATGCGTATCGAACCGCCAGTATCCGTTCCCAGCGACATCGGCATGAATCCGGCCGCCACTAATGCAGCAGATCCGCCGCTCGATCCTCCCGCGACCCGCTCGGGATCTCGCGGATTCAACACAAAACCGTAATGCGGATTTTTCGACGTCGACCCGTATGCGAGCTCATGCAGGTTCGCCTTGCCGATCGTCACAGCTCCCGCTAGTTCGAGCTTGTCGACGGCAGTTGCGTCGTGATTCGGCACGAAATCACGAAACACAAGCGAGCCGCCGGTCGTCTTCAACCCACGCGTGCAAAACAGGTCTTTGTGAGCCGTCGGAATACCGTGAAGAGGCCCTCGATCGATGCCGGCCGCGAGCTCTTTATCCCGTTCCGTCGCCTGATTAAGAGCTCTCTCTTCATCCAACGTGATCAGGCTATTGAAGCGCTCGCGTTTCTTAATGTTATCGAGCGCGTGGCGCACGAGTTCGAGCGACGACAGCTTGCCCGAGCGAAGCTGCGCTCCCAGCTCAGCGATTGTCATCTATCTCGTCCGGTACCTCAAGTGCGTCGCCCCTCCGAACTCGGGCCGAATATACCGGCGCCGGTTCTATATCGGATGTAAGGCGCAGCGTGCGCGGATGAAAGATCTCACGCAGCTCCGCCACGATGCTTTCATTGGTAGTGACCGAGGTTGTTGGGAATTCGAACTCCACTTCCTAAGAATACGGGGCTCGAACTAAACGACGGCTTCAGCCAGCGCTTCCGCCTTGCCATACCTTCGGGCAACGTAGTTGTCCAGGATCTCCCGAAATTCGGCTACGATGCGATCGCCGCGCAGAGTGGTTGAGAGCTTCCCATCCACGTAAACAGGAGCCACTGGTTCTTCAAAGGTCCCTGGCAGCGAAATTCCGATGTTGGCGTGTTTCGATTCCCCAGGGCCGTTCACCACGCAACCCATCACGGCGACCTTCATCTCTTCTACACCGCCATAGCGCTCACGCCAAACCGGCATCTGTTCGCGCAGGTAGGTTTGAATCTGGTCCGCCATGTCTTGGAAGAACGTGCTTGTAGTGCGGCCGCATCCCGGACACGCCGCCACTTGCGGTGTAAAACTCCTCAAATTCAGAGCCTGCAAGATCTGCTGACAAACGATGACTTCGTCCGCCCGATCGCCATTCGGCAATGGAGTAAGCGAAGCTCGAATGGTGTCTCCAATGCCTTGCTGCAACAACACCGAAAGCGCGGCCGTCGTTGCGACAATCCCTTTTGACCCGAGCCCAGCCTCT
>JAFAQG010000969.1 GCA_019246575.1 Acidobacteriaceae bacterium | reverse complement strand
GTGCAGCGCATCGACGTATTCCTTGCTGTACAGGTTGTGCGCGACCTTGCCGAGCGTGCAAGTGATTTCCTCCAACTTCTTGTGCTTCTCGAGATACGGCACGGCCCAATGCGGTGCTGCATCTTTGATGTGCCAGCGCTTCCGCTCGCGCAATGTATCTGTCAGCGTCTTCACCGCGTCCTGGATCACGCGATCGGCCTCGCCTTTATTCACCTCGAAAGGACGGACCTGGTACACCAGCTCGTTAATGACATCGCCGAGGTTCAGCGCATTGAGCATGCCCATCCCGAAATCGACGGAAAATTTCAGGCCGGGCTCGCCACTCGCTGCCTTGATCCCGTCCGTTTGCTGAAACAATAAGACGCGAAAGCCATCGAATCCGGCATTCTGCAACGCGAACCGGTACTCCGCCTCATACATGCCGAAGCGGCATGGACCGCATGACCCCGCTGTGAAGAATACGTAGTTATCGATGATCTGTTGGCGCGTTAGTCCCTGCTGTTCGAGCCCTTGCAGATAGCGCACCAGATTGCCGACCGTAAGTAAGTCGGATTACACTGGCCGTTGTTGCCGAACTCCTTACCTGCCTGGAAATCTGCGACCACTGGAGTCGGAATGTTTTCGCACTTGTAACCGCTGCTGCGAAAGACGGCCTTAATCATCTCCTCGTGCTTCCATGTCAAGCCGCCGAAAAGAATAGTGACGTAATCGCGCTCTGGTCCCGTGAAGGCGCGCTCGACAGGTTTCTTGAACTCGCGCATCCGCGCCAGTCCCGCTTCCGCGCGCAGACGGGCCCGCTCGGCATCGATCCGGGCTTGGATCTCTCTTTCGAAGTCTGTCTGAACAATCTGGTCGGCTGTGGTCGGCACCAAGTTCTCCTACGTCTCGCTACTTTATCGCAGGACGGAGTCCGATTCAGCCTCGAAAGATTTCCATTCAACGAGACATTGAGTGTGCGATCGGCTCACCAGCCCAGCACGAGCGCAAATACGAGCGGAGCAACAATCGACGCGTCCGATTCGATCACGTACTTGGGCGTGTCGATACTTAGCTTTTCCCACGTAATCTTCTCGGTCGGGATCGCACCCGAATACGAGCCGTAACTCGTCGTCGAATCACTAATCTGGCAGAAGTAGCCCCACAGAGGCGTATCTTTTCGGCGCAGATCCTGCCGTAACATCGGCACAACGCAGATCGGGAAATCGCCGGCAATACCGCCGCCGATTTGAAAAAAGCCGATGGACGATTGTTGTGCCATGCTCGTGTACCATTCCGCAAGCGACATCATGTATTCGATGCCTGTCCGCACCGTGTGAACATCTTTCACGTCACCCGAAATACAGTGTCCCGCGTACATATTTCCGAGCGTCGAATCCTCCCACCCGGGTACGAATATGGGTAGATTGCGCTCCATCGCCGCGTATAGCCAGCTATCCTTCACATCGATCTGAAAGCTTTTTCGCAAATCGGGCGATTGCAGAATCCTGTAAAAGAACTCGTGCGGGAAACAGCGTTCGCCGCGCTGGTCGGCCTTCGTCCATTCGGCCAAAATGACACTCTCGATGCGCCGCATCGCTTCCTCTTCTGGAATGCAAGTATCGGTAACGCGATTCATGTGCCGGTTGAGAAGCGCCTGTTCGTCTTCCGGCCGGAGATCGCGCCAGTGCGGTACGCGCTCATAGAAATCGTGGGCAACCAGATTGAAGACGTCTTCTTCAAGGTTGGCCCCCGTACACGAGATCCCATGAATTTTGTCGTAACGGATCATCTCGGCTAATGACACGCCTAGCTCGGCCGTACTCATCGCGCCAGCCAGGGTCAGAAGCATCTTGCCGCCACTGTTCAGGTGCTCAATGTAGCCTTCGGCAGCATCAACCAGCGCTGCCGCGTTGAAGTGACGGTAGTGATGCCTGATAAAGTCGGAAACCGGGCCGCGATTCATTCCTCTATCAACGTAGCGTCACCCTCGGCCACAATCAACACGCGCACGCGCGAACGAACACGCGTTGCTAACCTCGAAACGAGTACGGTTCCGCTTTGCAAGTCCGCATCCGCATCTCACACGACCCCCGATCCACTGAAATCGCGCAGGCAGGCGAGCCCGGTCCCTCGCCGGCGAAGCCGGAACGATCGCGCCTGCGATTCGGACCGTCATCTCGCGTCGCCCTCGGCATCCTCCTCAGTCGTATAACAGGACTCGTTCGCGAGACGATCTTCGCGCATTACTTGGGAAATTCGCCCGTTGCCGGAGTTTTCCGCGCGGCGTTCCGGATTCCGAATTTACTTGGCAACCTCTTCGGAGAAGGTGTGCTCTCGGCCGCGTTCGTGAGTGTCTACGCGAAACTGCGCGCCCAAGAGGAGGATAGCGAAGCGGAACGCGTCGCCGCTGCCGTCTTCGGGATTTTGGCCGTAGTGTGCGCAACCGCCGTTCTTGTCGGGATTCTTGCAACACCATTGCTGATCGATCTCATCGCACCCGGGTTCACTGGACACGATCGCCTGCTGACGGTCCGGCTGGTACGCATCCTGTTTCCTGGAGCAGGCATGCTCGTCATGAGCGCGTGGTGCCTCGGGGTTTTAAACAGCCATCGCAGTTTCCTG
>JAFAQG010000943.1 GCA_019246575.1 Acidobacteriaceae bacterium | reverse complement strand
CCCGAGTGATAGCGCGCCATCTTAATAGCCGCTTCGATAGCTTCGGTACCCGAATTTCCGAAAAACACGCGCCGTCTCACGCCGCCGGGAGTGAGCGTTGCCAGCTTTTCCGCAAGCCGGACCATGCTCTCGTAGTAAAAATCGGTGCCCGACATATGCAGGAACTCGGCCGCTTGCTTCTGGATGGCGTTGACGATGCGAGGATGTGAATGCCCGGCCGCCACCACAGCGATGCCGGCGTTGAAATCGAGGAACCGGTTTCCGTCCACATCCTCGACAATCGCGCCTTCGCCTCGCTTGATGACCAGCGGATAACAGCGCGTGTACGAGGGCGATAGCACTGCGTGATCGCGGTCGATAATGTCCATTGCCTTCGGCCCGGGCAGAGCAGTAACAAGGCTCGGAAGCAGCGGATGTGTAGTGACTACACTCGGCATACAAAACACCTCACAACTGAACAGGAAAACGAAGGGGAGGAGGCCGCGGGAAGCCCGTCGTTAATCGGAGCCGAAGAGGGATGGGCGAAGATGAGATGGCGTGCCCATAAGACCAGTGTAGTGCAAAATCTGAAGTAAATGTCGCGTGTAGCCCGCTAGCGGCGGCGGCACAAATACGGGCTGCACAGCGGATCAGACTAATGCCGGCAGCATGGGCATCGAGCGCACGCGTACGCCGGTTGCGTCGTGAATGGCGTTGGCGATGGCCGGAGCGATTCCCACAATCGGAATTTCGCCCGCTCCAGCCGCGCGCACATCTTTCCGGTCGAGAATCGCTAACTCGATCTTCGGCGTATGGCTGAATCGCGGTACCCGGTACTTCGATAGCCGTCCATTAAGGATACGGCCGTTCGCGAAATCGACCTGTTCAAAGAGAGCGCCGCCGACACCCATGACGATCGCTCCCTCCACCTGGTTTTTTCAGCTGTTCCGGATTAATCACTGCGCCGCAGTCCCACGCTTCGACAATCCTCTCGATGCGGACCTCTCGTTTCGAGGCGATACTTATTTCGACGCAGCAGCCCACGTAGCCGCCCTTCTCAAATCCGCAGGCCTGGCCGAAACCCTGCCGCGGCGAACTTCTCCTGCGAGGCCAACCGAACCGGTCAGCGGCTGTTTGAAGCACGGCACGTATTCGCTCGTCTTTTAAATTCGCTAATCGGAAAGCCAGCGGGTCCATGCCCACCGCCCCGGCAAGTTCGTCCATGTGCGATTCCCGAGCAAAATGATTCGCGGTCGCTGCCAGTCCCCGATACGATCCATGCCGCAGTGGCGATTTCGCAGGATGGAACTGCACGCTCTGATTTGGGACCTCGTACGGGGTGTCAATTGCCGACGGGCCGGATAGATAATTGTGGAAGTCCCAAGCCGTCAGCTTTCCATCGCCTGTCACCCCGCTCTTTACGTCTATGACACCAGCCGGACGAACATACGCCCAAGTAAACTCTTCCTCGCGGGTCCAAATTACCTTAACCGGTTTGCCGGCGTGCTTCGATAGCCGGGCCGCCTCCACCGCGCACTCGCCCGTGTGCTTCCCGCCGTAACCCGATCCCGTATCGGGCACGATGACGCGCACCTCGCTTTCGGGTATTCCGAATGCTTTGACAAGTTCTTCGCGTACCCCGAATGGACGTTGCGTCCCTGTCCACAGGGTCAGCTTGCCGTTCTTCCACTCGGCTACGGAAGCGCGCGGTTCGAGCGGCACATGCGCGATGTAAGCAACAGTGTATGTGCTGTTGAGTGTCTTGGCCGCGGATTGAAGGCCGGCTTCGACCGACCCTTTCGACCGTCCACCGCGACGCCCCTGCTCGCCGCCCTCGACATTCTGCTTTATATAGGAGAACAGTTCGCGATTCGAAATCTGTGGGTGCTCGTTCCAATTGGCATCGATCGCCGTAATTGCCTTTGCCGCCGTGTGCTCATCGCGCGCAGCCACGGCGATAAAATCTCCCTCGCGCATAACCGTTACGCCGGGTATTTGCGCAGCCGCGGTTATGTTAACCGAAACAAGCTTTGCGCCAAAACTGGGCGCCCGCAACACGCGCCCGTACATCATCTCCGGGAGTGTGTGATCAGAGGCGTAGCGATGTTTCCCCGTGACGATCTCGCGGGCGTTTATCTTTGTCGCACTTGTCCCAGCGACCTGCCATTTCCACGCCGGCGTTACACAATCATCTTTCCCGACGACATGCACCCAATCGATATTGGACGCAAGCTCACCGAAGCGCGCAGTTTTGCCGGATTTCGGATCCGTGATGCACTGGTTCGCAACGGACAACCCGTTCCGGTCCACACTCCACGCCTTCGCAGCGGCATCCATGAGGGCTTCTCTGGCCGTCGCAGCCATTTTTCGAAGTTCGGGCACCATCGTCGGAGTCGTCCGGCTCCCAAATGTGCCGGCATCCCAGGGCACTTGATCCGTGTCCCCCATGACCAGCCGCACAGCCGCCATTTCGCATCGGAGCTCGTCGGCCACAGCTTGCGTCAGCGAGGTACGGGCGTTCTGCCCGATCTCAACTTTTCCGGTGAAGGCAGTGATGGTGTTGTCGGGGGCGATGTGCAGCCATGCCGAAACGTTCTCCGGAAGCGCCTCACCTCCACGCCAACCGCGACCCGATTCCTGCGCCGGCGCCTCGCGAATCGTCGCTACGAGGACCAGAAGTCCGCCTCCCACAGACTGCAGGAATTCCCGGCGGTCAAGGCCCGTTCGTGTGACGGGACGAGCGGCTACTGTTCCAAACTCGAGATCAAGCATGGCGTTGCCCCTTCGCCTCGGCCAACATCGAATGTGCGGCCTTCTGCACGGCGGCAACAATGCGGTTGTAGGTTCCGCAACGGCAAACATTGCCCTCGAGCGCACGTTTGATATCGGTTTCGGATGGCGTGCGATTTCTTCGCAGCAGCGCTACGCTCGATACAATCATTCCCGGCGTACAGTAGCCGCACTGCATGGCATCGCAATCTATGAACGATTGCTGAACCGGATGTAATCGATCGCCATCGGCCAGGCCCTCAATAGTCGTGATTTCTTTTCCGGCCGCTGTGCGCACAGGCATTATGCAAGAGCGCTGCGCAACCCCGTCAACCAATACCGTACATGCGCCACACTGGCCTTCTCCGCAGCCGTATTTCGCTCCAGTCAGATTCAGTTCGTTCCGAAGCACCCAAAGCAACGGACGCTCCGGATCCACTGACACGGTCGAGCGCACGCCATTGACGACGAGATCCATGAGACTCATTCTAGACCTCAAACTGGACGTTGGCTAAGGAGTGCTTCCGATCAGACGGAGGTATTTAT
>JAFAQG010000741.1 GCA_019246575.1 Acidobacteriaceae bacterium | reverse complement strand
CGCTTATATCGAAGGCTATTACAATCGTGCGCGGATCCACTCCGCAATCGGCTACATCACCCCACAGCAGGCAGAGGCAGAAGCCGCATAACCCGGTGTCCACTTTTCCGGGGGAAGCTCACCCCGTGGTCCGCCGCTTTCGGTGGTCTTGACCGACTGGCTGTCGATGACGCCAGCGGGATGGACTGGCTTCGCCGCCAGCCGCCTCGCGCGCCTGCAGCAGCAGTTCAAAATTGATCCGCTCGAACAACTTGTGGTCCCGCCGATCGTAGAAATACCCCTGCACCGTGGTGAACGGCGGAAGGTCGCCACTGACAGCCGGTTCGGACGAGATACAAGATCGCGTCGACAATAGCGCGCAGGTCGATTTCCCGCGGACGATCCAGACATTTGACCGGCGGCATGAACGGTCAGCCTCTAAGGCTCGTTCGCTCGTCCCGCAGCTGTTTGCTATGGAAAATTGGGCCGCGAAGACTCAAAGCCGTGGGTTTTCCGGGGCGCTTCCGCGACGATTCGCTACGACGGCACGGTGGCATAGGGTTGGGCGTTGCGGCCGCGAACACTTTATCCGCCTTCTAACCTTTGGCAGACGCTGAGGCGGCGTCGGCGTAGACGGGAAGCCGTGCCCAACCGCGCTGCCGTCCGACCAAGACTGCAAGGCCGACTAGCCCTGCACCAAGAACAGTAAGGGAGTACGGGTTGAAGAGATTTACGGTAATTCCACTGGAATCTGCCGATAGGTGCGCCTCGTCTTCCGTATCGTTCGCCGTACACGCTTTGTCTCTTGCTTCAAGCCGGGAGGCAACCGCGCTATCAGCCTCCGGGCGGCGCTGAGGTTGGTGGAAGTGTACTCTTCGGTGAGCACCTCATGCTCACGTGTCTGCTCATCGGGCTGAGGGTTGCCCGGGTCCGCTTCTGCGCGGCCCATCAGCCGCCGATACAAATAGTTATTAAAAGCGCTCGGCTTCAGTTCACAGGAGACGTTCCTGAAACCGCTGTCCAGCAGAACCGCTTCTAAACAGCCGGTCGTGGGATACCACCAGTTGCTCCATCCGCCGAGTTCCTGTTCGATATCGAAGTAGGAAACGGGCAGTCGATCAACAACGTTCGCGAGGGCATCGATCTTCGACCTGGGCAAGTTCAGTTCTTGACGTAGACGTGCCGCGAGATAGTCTGTTGTTGAAGACCCCTCAATAAAGAGAATTCCCTGATCAGCAAGCAACCTGCGAATCCGCTGTAAGGCTAGTACGGGATTTTTGAGGTGATAATATACGCCCGCAAAAAGCACGAGGTCAAAAATGCCGAGACTCTCCCGTACAGCATCGTATACGCTGCTACGAACGTAGGTGGCAGATGAATTTTTTATTTTTTTTACTGCATTGAAGACGGTAACATCCGGGTCCTGGATATCCATTGCGGTGACTTGCGCTCCGCGTCGCTCTAGTTCGAAAGTGAACGGTCCATCCCACGCGCCAATGTCCAATGCGCGTACGCCCGAAAGATCCGATGCGACCCCAATTTCGTCGAGACAAATCTTTGGATCTAATTCTGCGAATTTTCCCGGGGTAAAAAGTCCTGGCTCGACCTCATACTTATGGTAACAGGTCCGCTCAGAGAGATCTGGATGCACAGTCATACGATCGACTCCCCCCTCTCGCCTTTCATGCGTACGCGTTACCAGGTTGGCCAGTTTTGCCAATTCCCCAACCCACTTGAGGTCGCGCGTCAAGTTTCTTATGCGACAATAGATCGTGCCCAGGGATTGAGGCGGCGTTCTTACCCAGATCGCCCCCATAGTTCGGGCTGACTCGCGGCCCGGCCGTGCCTTCGCATACCCGAAAATGCTTAAAGCGCTGTGTCCGAGTGGTTTCAGTTAACATCTTGTGTCCCCCTAACCCCCGTCTTAGAATTCGACCCTCCGGATGCGACCTGAATTCACCTAAGTTAGCCCTTTGCGGAAAGCGCCGTGGCCAGAACCCAATCCAGAAGACGGCCACCCAAAGAGCCCGCGTTCACAGCCGCCTGGAGCGTCCTTTCTGACTAGCTCGTTTCGGAAATGCAAGC
>JAFAQG010000065.1 GCA_019246575.1 Acidobacteriaceae bacterium | reverse complement strand
GAATGCGTACGAGAGATCTTCACGATCTGTGCCGGATGTAGCAGTTTAGCGGCAGCGCAGCGCGAGCTCGACGCACACCGGCTCGGAACCAAAGACTGGATCAGCCGATCCGGGAAGCATCACCGGAGTCGACGCTTCAGCTCGTCCGCGCTGGGTGCTCTGTTGCGCAACGTCCTATATATCGGTGAGGTCTGTCATAAAGGCCGGGTCTATCCGGGGGAACAGCCGGCGCTTGTCGAGCAAGCGCTCTGGGAGCGCGTACAGCAACAGCTGAAACTCGCTACGAAATCCGGAGAGCAGCACCACAAGGTGAATGCGCTGCATGGCAAGGCGGATGTGCTGCTTTCCGATCTGCTCTACTGTGCGCATTGTGGGGAACGGATGCGGACCACATACACTTCGCGGCAGGGTCGACGTCACCTGTACTATGTATGCCGCAGTACGAAAGCAGATCCGAAATGCCATCACAAGCCGGTGGCGGCTGTCGATCTTGAGCCGTCCGTACGCGAGCAGCTGGAACCGATTCTGGGCCTGCGTCCGGATGCGCTATCGCTCCAGCATTCGCTGGAGCGCGTTGCCTACGATGCGCGTACACGTGAGGTTGCAATCACGCTGCTGGATGGCCGTTGCTTCGCGTACACGCTACCGCTTGCGCACCGGCCCGGCGTGCGTCGCGCAGGGGACGAGCAACAAACGGACGGGCGTGTTCCACGCGTGAGCCGGCTGATGGCTCTGGCCCTCGAGTTCCAGGGTCTGCTCGCGCAAGGTACGGTGCGGGATACTGCTGAGTTAGCGAAACTCGGCCACGTAAGCCGGCCGCGCATGTGCCAGATTCTCATGCTGACGAACCTGGCACCCGCGATTCAAGAGGTGTTGCTGTTCCTTCCCGGCACCCGGAGAGGCCGCGATCGCATTACCGAAAGCCGACTGCGCCGCATCGCCAGTCTGATCGACTGGCAGGCGCAGATCCAGGCATTTCGTTCCCACTGGGCCGGCTCACGGCAATGAGCCCGGTTCTCAGATCTTCAGACGGTACACACGCTCGCCTGCGCGCTCGAACGAGCGCAGCTTGCGGCCTGGTTTCGACAGATGGCGCGAGATAAACCCGCACACCGTGTGGGCCTGCCAACCGGTTTCGCTGCGAATCTCGTTTAGGGTCGCCCCTTGCGGCCGCGACAACAGACGGCACACCTGGGCCGCTTTCGAACCGTCCCGAAACACCGGCCGCGGCCCGCTTTTCGCGCCGCCACGCGCCGGCTTAGCCGGTTGTTCTGCGTGCGGCTGAACGGCTCGCCAGATCCGCCGGATCGCGGCCTTGCGATCCGTGAAGCGAGCCACGGGTGCTACACCCGGCAACCCGTTCCAGATCGCTATCAAACGCTTCATCGGCCATTCCGTCGCCAGTTTCTCCCACTCCTTCTCGCTCGCGAAGGTATTCTCGGGATTCCCATCTCCACGCCCGTTTTCGTCCAGCACCCGGATGTGATCTTCCGCTGTCACTTGAAAAAGCATTGGCTCAAATCCTCATTTCCGGCACAGCGTCGCCGCTGTACCGATCACATCCATCACTCCGCTACCCAACAAAAGCAACTCGAATCTCCTCGTGAAAAGTGCCTGCCGGCGTGGGAATCGTTCCGCGTGGGACTGGACTTCGGTGCCGCACATCCGCCTACCATCTGGCATGTTCAACCATTCCAAGGTCGTTCCCATTACCACTGCCCAGCGCGCGTCCCAGCAAGAACCGCTTCCTCGCAGCCGGCCCGCAACGGTCACGCGCATGCCCGTTCGCACGACCACGCGGGCACATGCTGACATGGATCAAACACACGCAAGCGCACAGGAGCTGCAACCATCCGAATCCAGGACCGGGGCACAACGCAAGCTCCTTTACATGCCGCGCCGCAGCCCGCACGACAGCTGCCGGCCGAGGAGCGTCGGACTATTTTTATGTCCGTTATGTGGGAGACGCACTCGCCGGCTTGAATTGAACTAAACGGGATGAATGCGAGGCCACTCCAATTCGAAACCCTGAGCCCGCAAGCTCGATTGAAAATCGGCGAGAAGTTTAGGAGTGTTGCGGATGGCGCGCGGCGATTGCTTCGTTGTGATAGCGTGTGCCGCGACGGCGCCGGCGGCTTCACCGATGTTCCATTCCACCGGATGGAGCCGGTAGCAGCCGTTCGTAATGTGCGTTGTTCCAATGTTCTTGCATGCGGCAAGCAAGTTGTCGACACGCTTCGAGATCAAAGCCCCAAGCGGGATTTGAAACGGCAGCGAACTAACATCGATATAATTCGTGCCGCCCGCCGACGGATGGAGATCGATCCGGTAACAGCCCACCCCGACGGAATCGGGGAAAACCGCCCCGGAGATTTCCTCGCGTGATTTGCCCGTTAGCTTCATCCGCATATCGGTTCCCACGTGCTCCTCGAGTACAGTAAACTCCGCCTGCATGCGTCGCGACTCGCGGATGTAGGCTGCCTTGGCCATGCCGTCTTCGGTTCCTACTAAATCCTTGCGCAGGCGCAGCCCCTTCCAGCCCGCGCCGCCATCGGGACGCGGCGCTTCCGTTTGCATCCAGTACAAAAACGACAAGCTCAGTTGCTTGGCGCGGCGCAGGAGTAAGGGCCTTTGTTCCAGTGTGGCCGTAACCAGATCGGCCAACCAGAAGTCATTCTGCGGCCAATTCACCAGGGTGATGTCGCTCCGATAAAAGCCTCGCGTGAAGTTAGCGCGATCGGCGATGCGCCGATAGATCCAGAGATTGAGTCCCTCATGGCGGAGCTCGACGGGGTTAGGATCAAAATATGCTTGGCGGGGCGCGAGCGTTTTCGGGTCGCAAGCCGTCCAACTGAAGAGAGGACCGGTCCAGGCCGGTGTCAGCTTGGGGATGTATCGGCGCCATTCATCGTATTCTCTGGGGCGCTCCACGGTCTGATCTTCCCCTTCGAGGCAATCCATCGCAAAACAAAAAGTGAAGGACTGGCTGTTCGCAGGCTGAGGCTCGGCAGCCGCATGCATTTCGCCAGTCTGCTGTTGCGATTCGGCGCCCGTCACGTTTTCGACTTTCGCCAGCGCCAGCAGGTCGCCGAGCTCGGTTGCATCCAGGAAGTAGCGGCCGATAATCGTGCGATGGATGTCGAGTCTATGATCGCGGACCGTGACGCTGGTGACGAGGTCGCCGGATACGGTAGCCGATACCGGAGCATGTTCGAGAAGAAGAACTAGTTGGCCGCTGCGTGCGTAGGGGGCGAGTACGGCCTCAAGCACAGCTACCGAGACCGGGAATTCATGGGTGAGGCGTGAGACGGAACCATTGCCCGGATTCAGGTCCGCCCGGGCCCGCGCGGTCTCGAGCAGCGGGTAGTGATTCCGATAATAGGAGCGAACGGCGTTTCGGTATTCGCGATAGCTGCGCGTGCACCCGAACTGCTCGATCCACGGATGTTCGTCGGGCGGAACGGCTTGCGATGTAAGCTGCCCGCCGATCCAGTCCGTCTCCTCCGTCAGCACGACGCGCATTCCGTTGCGGAGAGCGGCGAGAGCGCCCGCAACTCCACCGACGCTGCCACCGACCACGACCACGTCACAATCGAGCTCTTTGCCTTTCACGCGCAGCGTGGACAGCGCGCCCAAAGAAATGAGGCCCTGAAACAGACTGCGCCGGGTCAGTCTCAAAACAGAACCTTTAACGCGAACTGAATGTCGCGCGGATTGTTGGCGAGAGTCGTCACTTGGCCAAAAGTCTGAGATGGAGGACTGCCATTCGGCGCACCGAACTGCGGATGATTGAACAGGTTGTAGAACTCCGACCGAAACTGCACGTTGATGATGTGATCGCTGAGACTTGCGGCAAAGTTTTTCACCACCACCAGATCGACGTTCCGCGCGGGTGCTGTGCGCACGTCCGGCAATACGGGACCGAGATTGCCGAACGTGAACGGCGGGGCCACGCTGAAGACGCTTGTGTCGAACCAGCGGCTAACGGTCGGGTTATCGACGTGCGCACTCTGCCCGTTGTTGACAGAGGGCCGTGAGAGCGCGACTGGCAACCCGCTCTGCAAAGTCACAATGCCGTTCAAATCCCAATCGGCGAACATAGCGTTGACGAGCCGATTCAGGCTCTTGCCGTATGCGCGGTCGCGGCCGAAGGGGACATTGTAGACACCACTCAGACGGAATTGATTCGGAGTATCAAAGGTTGACAGACCTTTCTCGAGGCGGCGATTGTAGATGTCAAGTGGTGTCCGAATATCGTCGATCGCCTTCGATCGCGTGTACACCCCGAGGAATGTAAGAGTGGAGGATAGCCGCTTTTCGAGTTGGATTGTAGCGGCTTCATATGTAGAGTTCCCGGTGGGAACATAGACCTGCTGCACGGTGGTATATTGCGGGAACGGCAGCAGCGTTTGTTGGCGGGAAATCGTTGAACCGGCCAGCGCGCCGGTTGTGATTACGCCGTAAAAAGGATTGGGCCCCAGATCGTTAAGATGCGAGCCGAGCGAAAGGTACTGATCCGGCAGTTGGTCGATGTTCCATGTCTCGAGCAGTCGCGACCCTTTCATCCCCCAGTAATGGACATCTAGCAGAAGGCCCCACGGAAGCTCGCGCTCAGCGCCAAAACTCCAGCTCTGCATGTAGCCGTTGCGGAATCCGTGCGTAGGTGCAGCAATGCTTGCTCCTACGTTCGCGTTTGGGTCGCGATCATTCAGGGCAGGTAGGATGCCCTGCGGGAATGGATTGCTGATCGTAGTGGCGGGCGTTAGGTTGTCAATAGTTGCAACCATAGGTGTCGTCCGCACCGCCTCGACCGCGCCATCGCCGTTGCCCTGAATAATTTTCGGAATATAAAAAATACCGTAGCCGCCCCGCAGCACCGTTTTAGGAATCAAGCTGTACGCGAACCCGAAGCGCGGGCCGAAATCTTTCCAGTCCGTGGCCGTCTGGTTCGTCGGATTGCCCATGCCGATCCATGCCAGGTCACCCCTCAGATTCGGCAGTCCGGCAGCTTGAGCCAGCGAACTTGGCGCAGTGGGGTCGAAATATGCGAGTCGGTTGAACTTCTCGCGATCGCCAATATTCACATCCCAACGCAAACCAAGGTTCAGGGTGAGCTTGTCCGTTAGCTTCCAGTCATCCTGAACAAACAAGGCGTAATACAATCCCTGCGTCGAGATCGGGTTGATCGCAATAACCGACCCGCTCGCCGCGTCGCCCAGCAGAAACGAAGCGACACCATAGCCCGCGGTGGCGCTCGCTATAACGGGGTTCGGCCCCTGCGTGAACCCGCGGTTGAATGTGAACGTGCCGGAGGCCTGGCTGTTCTGTCCCTCGTTGAAATCGAGCACGCGCCAGTCGCTGCCAAATTTCAGGTTGTGGCGGCCACGTTGCCAGCTCACACTCCCGAGCGTGGCCCAGACGTTGCGTGGCTGAAACTGCGTAAAAGAATCGGAGGTATTGCCCGTCCCGATCGTATCCGTCAGGTTAAACACTGGAAACTGTGGCACGACTTGCTGAATGAAGGATGCTGGCAGATTCAGCTGCGAGAGGTTAAATCCTTTGGACGCGCCGAATTGCGCCGCAAGAGCGCGGCTGAAGGAAAACTGGAGATCGCCAACCACATAGGGCGTAAAGACTCGTGTGACGTCCGCGACGCCTTGCGTGTAGTGGTCTGTCGTGTTGCGCCCGCCGCCTGCGGGCAGCGGGTACAAGCCGGGAACCGAGCGTACATCTTGCTGGCGCGAGAAACGCACAAACATGCGCATCGCTTCATTGAAGTTGACATCCGTGCGCAGATCATACTTATCACTATTCGTCGAAGAGTTGGCCGAGTAGATGAAATTGTTCTGGCCCGTAATGGGACTGCCGGGCAGATTCGGGAGCGGGATGTACTTGAGCGCGGCAACCGCAACGGGATCGAAGCGGCTGGGGAGAATGACATTTCCGGCAAATTGGTTGCGCTGGCGAGTTCCGTTGCCGAGCGTTACGAGGCTCTCAGGATCATAAATCTTGATCAGAGAGCCATTGGCGGCAAAGGTCTGCGAGAAATCGCCCTGCCGCTGTAAAGCCGTCGGAACAGTGGACAGATTCGTGATCGGATATCCCTGGCGAAGCCCTTCGTAATCGCCGAACGCGAACCATTTGTTCTTGAGAATGGGACCGCCGAAGTTCCCGCCAAACTGATGGCGCTGGAAGGATGGCTTCTTGAGGCCGCTGCGATTGTTGAAGAACGTATTGGCATCGAGTACACTGTGGCGTTCAAAGTCATACGCGACGCCGTGATAATCATTCGAGCCGGTCTTCGTGATCACGTTGAGCACAGCGCCGGAGGTGCGGCCGAATTGGGCGTCATATGTTTGCGCCTGCACCTTGAACTCCTGCACGGAGTCCACCGGCGGATCTATGATGCCGCGATTGATATCAGGAGTAGTGTCTGGCGCGCCGTCCATAAGGATCTCCAGGGAACCAGAGCGCCCCGCGCCCACGTTGAAATCAGATTTGAAGAAATTGCGGCCAACATCGTTCCCGCCGCCGTTGCCAAAATTCGGACCGAGCACCACTCCCGGCGTCAGCGCGACAAGCGCGAGCGGGTCGCGAATATTGAGCGGCAGATTCTGAATGGCTCGGGTGTTGACAACTGTGCCGAGCGTTGCCGTCTCGGTTTCGAGCGCAGGAGGTGCCGCGCTCACCGTAATCTGCTCACTCGCTTCGCCAGTCTGAAGCGTCACGTTTACTTCGAGCACCTGGTTGACCTGTAGAGTGAGCGGACCTTCTTCAAATCGTTTGAACCCCGGCAGCGAGCACGTAACCATATATTGCGCTGGCGGTAAGCTCGGGAAACGGTAGATTCCACTCTCATTGGATGTGGCCGCGTACAGCGTGCCTGTAGCAACATTCTTCGCGCTCAACCGCATGTTCGGCACAACGGCGCCACTCATGTCCTTCACTTCACCGGTGATCTGGGCCTCAAATGTCTGGCTGAACAAACGAATCGAAAACGCGGCAAGACAAAGAACGCCCGGGACGTGAATCCTCAGATTGAGGCGTCTCACTCGGGACCTCCTGTATTTGGGGTGCCTTCTGATCAATGCTCGTGCAATTCCTTATTCCGAGCAAATCCCCTGACAGTTCGTTACGCCACTTCCTATAACATCAATCGATTACGTGCAACCTAGTATAGTCGGAAGCTGGTCAGTGCGAATTCTAGCGAAACCGCAAGGGGCAGTGATGAAGGATCGGGCCGCCGGTGATTAGCCCTGAATTCTTTTCATTGGCTTTGGCAGAATGCCTGCCTGTGAAAGCGCGTTCGGCGGAGTTGCCTGATACGGCTTCACGGGCTCTATGGTGAGCAGAGCCGGATGGCGAGTTCGGACCGGCGTACAGGTCCGGTGCGGCGAAAATTCAGGTGCGGAAGTTTGGCCGGCAGCCGGTCTTCGCGCCAGTCGGTCCAATAGAAGGGCAGGTCGGGATGGAACCAGTTCCGGTGATCGGATGCCATCCACCCTCGATTGAGGGCTGCAGAAATTGCTGCGTTGCGGTCGAGATGCTTGCCAAAGTATGCAGTCAAGGCGACTGCGGCCTCGGCCCGCGTGGCGGGCGCGTTGGATAAGAAAAGCCTGCGGCTGCTGCTTGCTTCCGCTCGCCGGCGGCAGATTAATACGCCGTTCCAACGCGGCATTAAGTAGTGAGCGCGACCATTCGTCGGCTTCGCCTGCCTTCCACAGATCATCGCCGCACGCCCAGCGCACTCGCGCGACACCGGTTTCGCGACCGCGCCGCTCGGCCATGGCTTGTAACACCTCGATACCGTGGTAGGCATGCTCTTCGAGATCACTGTAGCTGGTTGCGAGAATCTCGGTGAACGGTGTTCCACGCGGCACGTTGAGCAGTGGACGTTGCCAGGTCAGGGGAACGGTTGAGCCGCACATAAATGGAATGTGCATCTCCCGTGCGCGGTCAAACATGCGGCGCGCATCAGCCCAATCGTAAGCAAGATATTTTGTCTTGATACATCGGAACCACGCGCCCGTCCTCGCGCATGACTTTGCTGATTTCATCAAAGTAACGCCACCGCGGGTACATGAAATTCCCACGAGGCGTACGTGGAAAGTTGCCGTGCTCGCCAATTACGGCGATCGCGTCGATAGCGATTTGGGCACCACCAAGCCGCAACGTTTCGGAGACACTCGGGAAAATGCGAATACCGTGCTCGACGGCCTGCTCACGAGCCATATCGTTCGGAGGGAATTGATCGACGTAGAACGAGACAGTATCAAGGCGAGGCGAATGCCACTATGATTGAGGCGGTAGCCATCGAGCAGACGGCTGACGAAAACGTCAGCATGCGAGTCCGGGAAGTATGCGTTCATCACGCACGCGACGCGCGGCTTTGCGTTTACGGCCAGCAGACGTAAGGATGGACTTGCGAGAAACAGGCGGCGGCTGATGCGAGCCACGGAACCCAGCATATATCAGCTGTCAACATAGGCTATCCTGCAAGATTCCGTGAATCAGTTCGATTTAGTGTGGATTGATTCCCGATGACCGCGGGTGTCCTGCTCGCGGTGCTATCGGGAGCGTGCAATGGGCTCTTCACCGCGCCAATGAAGATGCAGCCGCGCTGGAAATGGGAGAACCTGTGGCTCGTCTTCATCGTGGTCGCCTGCCTAGCGATGCCGATGGTGATCGTCGAATCCAGCGTGCCTGTTTGGTCGCAACTGCTTAGCCAGTCGCCTCGCGGCGCACTGGCTGCCGCAGTGGCATTCGGGTTCGTGTGGGGCTTTGGCGCAATTTCGTTTGGTCGGAGCGTAGAGTTGCTGGGGGTATCCATCGCGAACAGCCTCGTCATCGGCCTGAGTTCCGCGCTCGGGTCGCTTGTGCCGCTCCTGTTGGCTGGCCATATCAACGTGGGGTCGAAGTTGCTGAGTCTATTCGCCGGAATCACGGCATTTCTGATCGGCGTGGGGCTCTGCGGACAAGCCGGACTTCTGCGTGACCGGGCCAGCGCCACGGTGCGGCATCCCAAGCCCGCGATCCGGGGTTACCTTTTCGCAGTCGCCGCCGGCATTATGTCGGCAATCTTCAATATCGGATTTACTCTGGCTCGCCCCATTACCGCTACCGGATTGTCCATTGGCATTTCCGATTTTTCAGCGACGAACTGCGTCTGGCTTGTGATGCTGGGTGCCGGCTCGATCCCGAATATCGTGTACTGCGTGTATCTCATGAATCGCCACCACACGGTAGGGCTCCTGGTCGGGACAGGAGTCGCCAGAGGGTGGCTTTCGGGCCTGATTATGGGCCTGCTCTGGGGCGGCAGCATCTTCTTATATGGAGCGGCCGTGCCGAAATTGGGTGATATCGGATCCTCGATCGGCTGGCCCCTGAGCTTGGCGGTAGGACTCGTCGTCGCCAACGGGATGGGCCTGTTTCTCGGTGAATGGCGCTCGGCAGCACATGAAGCGGCAGCACGCATGCGCTGGGGCCTGCTTATATTGCTGGGGGCCATCGTGCTCTGTGCGGTATCGGCGAGAATAGCCGGATGAGAATTCCTGGCCCTCTCCTGCCACTCCGCGGCAAGCTGATTGTTTCGTGCCAAGCCGAGGAGGGCGATGCCTTGTTCGGCCGGATGGATCTTTACGCAAAGGCAGCGGTCGTGGGAGGCGCAGCGGGCATCCGCGCGAATGGGCCGATCGATGTTCGTTCAATCCGGGACGCCATCGCCGCTCCTGTTATTGGCATCCTCAAGAGAATACAACCGGATGGCAAGGTCCTGATTACACCTTCGTTCGAAGACGCGCGGGCGCTGGTCGATGCAGGTGCCGCCGCCATCGCTATCGATTGCACCCGCCGAGGCCAGGCAACCGGGGCACTGGACCGCCTCCGCCGGATAAAGGCGGAGTTGTGCGTTCCCGCGCTCGCGGATGTCGCAACCGTGAAAGAAGGCCTTCAGGCGGTCGAAGCAGGGGCTGATTTTGTGCTATCGACGATGCGCGGTTACACCGACGACACTTCGGAAAACCGGCAGTTCGATCCTGGCTTCACGAGCAACTCGTTCGTTCCGTTCCTGTGCCGGTGATTGCCGAAGGACGCATCGACACGCCGGATCTCGCCCGGGCGGCGCTACGGGCCGGCGCGTTCGCGATCGTTGTCGGTTCAGCCATCACCCGTCCGCATATCATTACGCGCCAATTTGCAGAAGCTCTTGCTGATGAGTTTGCGAGGGCAAACGGTCGGTTGCTGATTCTTGGCATCGATCTGGGCGGTACGAACACGAAATCCGGTCTCGCCTCAAGCGCCGGCAAGTTGCTGTGGGACGAAACAGTCTCAACGCCCGCAGCCGCAGGGCGCACGGCCTTACTTACTCACCTGGTGAAAATAGCGGAGCGCGGGCTCGACCGCGCACACAAAGCCGGACATCAGCCGGGTGCGATTGGAGTTGCGACTGCCGGGTGGGTGGACCCTCGTACCGGCCGCGTTGTGTACGCGACCGAAAACCTGCCTGGCTGGACCGGCACGGCGATTGCGGACGAGATCAGCGCCAGAACCGGTCTGCCGGTATATGTTGAGAACGATGCGAACGCGCTGGCGGTTGGTGAAGCGGAGTTCGGGGCCGGCCGGGGCTTGACTGATTTTGTGTGCATCACGGTTGGTACAGGCGTCGGCAGCGGGTGTTATCTGGGCGGCCGTCTGAATCGCGGTGCTCATTTCTTCGCAAACGCGCTCGGCCATATCGTGATTCATCCGGGGGGACCCGCCTGCAACTGCGGACAGCAGGGTTGTCTCGAAACCTACACGAATGCGACTGCGCTGCTGAGTTATGGCGAAGGGCGGTATTCCTCAACTAAAGATTTGATTGCCGCGGCCCATTTGGGCGAAGCTGTAGCGCTCGCCGCGATTACCGAAACGGCCCGCCACCTTGCAATCGGCTGTAACGTTCTCGTACAGCTTCTCGATCCACAGGCGATCATTCTTTCGGGTGGACTCGCGCAGAACAATCCGTATTTGCTCGTGGACCTGGAGGCTAACCTGTCGAAGCTGGTAACGGTGTGGAACGAGCGCCGCTTGCGAGTGACTGCCTCCTCCCTCGGATATCACGGAGGTGTCCTCGGGGCTGCCGGGGTCGCCCTAGCACGTCGTCAACCGTCCTTCTAGAGTGGCCCCGTATGCGTGTGCAAATTTGAAAACTCTTATCGCACAGTATTTGGAACGAAGCTGCGATCTCGTATCGCCTTAGATGTTCGGGTTCTTCGATCTAGGGGTGTCGATGTGATTCAGGACGTGAAGGGTATTTTCCGGCCGAGGAAACCGGTGGCGCCCAAGTCTGCGCCGAAGTTGCGGGCCTTGCGAGTAGGCGTTTTCGCTCGCCCGCTGGGGCGCAGATCTCAGTTACTGAATCTCGACCAGGCCGATTTTATTTACCCCACTGCACGCGATTGCGATGTTTCCGTCGCGTGTCACGCTGACGTTCCGAATCACGCCGCCGCCTGAGGGGATTGGCCAGGTTTGAAATTTCTCCATCTTCGGATCGAAGCGAACTATCGTGTTGGGCTGAACGGCCGATTCGCTGTACCAGACTGCTCCCTTCAGGAACGTGATTCCGTAGGGCTGGGATTTCGATCCGCCGGGAGAGGGCCATTCGGTGACTTTGCCGGTCGCGGGATCCAGCCGTCCGAGATAGCCGCGGGCGTAATCCGAGTACCAGATCACATCATCCGGCGAGATCGCGACCCGGCGTGGACGCGCCTGCGGATCGGGCAGAGGGTATTCGTGAATCGTC
>JAFAQG010000115.1 GCA_019246575.1 Acidobacteriaceae bacterium | reverse complement strand
TGTGACCGCCGCGCTGGCAGGTCTCCGGCAATCCGGGAGGCGCGAGAATTTCTCCCGTAAATTCCTGGGCGCTGCGCACGTCGATCAGCGTTGTTGCGCCACCGTTCTGTAGGGCGTTACGGACTTCCGGCAGAAATGCGCGCAGCGAGAGATCCGGTTGTTGCGCCTTGTACCCGGTCGCAGCATACGATGGGACATCGTTGGTCAACTCGCGCCCATCGGCGATCCACTTTTTCCTTCCGCCGTTTAGAATCCGGACATCTTTGTGACCGTAGATTTTGAGCTGCCAAAAAGCCCAGGCGGCGAACCAGTTATTACTATCGCCGTAGAGGACGATCGTGGTGTCCGGGCCGATACCGGATTGCGATAGGAGCTTCTCGACCTGCTCCTTAGAAAGAATGTCGCGGCGCAGCGTATCGCAAAGCTGGCTCGTCCAGTTCCACGCAATCGCACCCGGGATATGCCCCAGATCGTAGGCGGAGGTATCGACATCCACCTCGATGACGCGCACGGAGGGATCGGACAAGTGAGCGGCAAGCCATTCAGTGTCGACGAGAACTTCGGGATGGGCATACTGCGGCATAAAAATACGGTAACACAGCAATGTCTATCGGAAAAGGGGAATGAGGTACTGCGAATACGCCAAATCAGCAGCTTACGGCGATTTTGCCAAACGAACTCCCGCTGGCTTCGTTTCTACGCACGTCGGTACTGTAATCTGTATTACATTTTAGTGACTGAGTACCTGCTACTGCTTTAGCTCGATGACGATGACTTCCATCGGTCGATCGCCGACATTCTCCGGCAAATGCTTTCCGGCATCGGCCCAAGCCGCGTCATGGGCTTTGACCTCTCTATCCTGCGTCGTGCCGTCACCCATCGTGAACTTGCTGTGTCCGTCGGTCATGAACACGGCGACCGTCGCCGGGTGCTCGTGCATGACGGATTTCTCATGCGGCCCGTAGTTCGCTCGCAGGACGCGGACCCGATCGTTATTGATAAGGACCTTATAGTGCTTGGGATCGAGTTTGACGGGATCGAGCGTTATGTTCTCGGCGGCCGCCGGCCCCGGCTGCTTCAGCTCCACCATTACGGCTTCGGATGTCGGGTTGAGAAGATTCTCAGAGGCGTGCGTGATGGGCTTCGAGTAGGTTACCTCGCCGGCTTTAGTGCGTTCGTCACTGCTTTTTCCATCGGGGAAGCTGTATTTGAAATCGTCGGCCGTGAACCCGACGGCGACGTAGGCCGGATGCGAATGCATGGCAAGCTTGCTGTGCCCAGGCTCTTTGAATTGAAGGACACGAACACGATCGTTTTCGAACATCACTTTTACTCGATCAGGAGCTACCTGCACCACATCCTGCGCGAAAGCGGCGACTGCCGCGAAGCCCAAGGTGATCGGGAACGTACCACGCATACCGTATCTCCTCCTGCATTGCGTTCTACACGGTCGGCCAAGTATACATTGGTCGCGCGCTGCCGAGGGGTACTTTCGGTTTTGCAGTACCAAGTGGCACGGGAAGAGTGCCGGACATAAACTTGACCTTACGAATTTGTGAACAGATTCGGGTTGGCGCGAGTGGGACGACCAGGCTATAGCTGGGGAGAACGAAATGCCACAATCGAAGAACCGCGGGCAGCGCCGTCGATGCGCTTGCTTTTGAGCAGCACTTCGAAATACGGCAGCTTCCCTCGAGGCTTCAGCGTGACATATTGAAGGAGCTGTTCGAGAGAATGCTCGTCGGTTACGAATTCTGCGCCGCCTTCGGTGCCTTCGACCTCGGTTCCGGCCAGGACGAGCACGTTTCCGGTCTTCGCCAGGTTGGGCAAAAAAGCGATATCGCAGTAGCTGCTGGTCGAATCCGTAGGATATCTGGCAAGCTCGCCGGGATGGCGATCGTGGTTCTCGAAATAGGAGTGATGCGCGGCCTGGTCAAAACCGAAACGGAAGTTCAGACGATCCTGGAGGAGCTCGAGCCACGGATTCGCGCGCGTGCTGCCGAGAAGAATGACATTGTCGAATTTCAGCTCGCGAATATTAAATTCGCGCGCAGAAAAGATCGAGGCGCGGCTGGGGTCGCGCGCCGCCAGTTGCGCGATGCGGTAAACGCTGGTGACGCTTGCCAGGCTGGTAAAGCGCCTCTGAGCAGCGCGTTGGGCAAAGGCTTGCAGACGGGGGTCGGATGACAGGCTCCGGGCTTGCGTCCAAATATCGGGTTGCAAGTATTCGGATAACGTGAGTTGCCGATCAAGCAATTCCTGGAACAGACTCAGACTCGAATCGCAAACGACGATATCGGTGCGCCCTGAAGGTGGCAACAATTGCGACCAAAGGGCATTCAAGACGGGGCGGTCGGGCACATCGGCTCGCAGGGCTGCGCGTTGCCGCAAAGTAACGATTGCGAGCCAGACCGTGCAAACGGCCAACACAGCGGTGGAACAGGCAAGCAGGACGGTGGTTCGCGGCCTTTGCTGCCGGACTGGTAGTCTGGCGGGCTCCTCTAGAAACCTCACCTGCGAAGGGGCTATGTCCCGAGTGTTGAATACTGGGACGTATTGACCTTTAGGGATTTGCAGGATGAGAGGTTCGGAGATTCCTTCCGAGGCGAAGAACTGTTCGAGCTTCCGTCGAACCTGTGAGGCTGTGACCCGAACGATGTTGTCCTGATTTGTATCGTAATCGGCGGATCGACCGAACACCGCATGCCCGATTTCCTGCTCGTGAATCTGGCCCGCGGAGTCTTCGAACGACCGCTCGCAGACATAGATAAGGAACTGGCGAAGGCGGTTGGATCTTTCGAACTGGCGGCTCCGCAGGATGCGCTCGATGAGGGCGTGTTGCTCTTCCGATCGTCGATCCGGCGATCTGCCGCTTCCCACGACAGTGTGAGAGGCAACTCCCATGCGACTACGTTAATGTTACCGTAAATGGGCCCGCAAACAGGCGCTGCGCGGGCCTTGCAATCGCGCACTAGGACGCGGTTTTACAGCGAAATACGTTGCCGGCAGAGCCGCCTCACGCAAAGATTGAGTTGAGTGCGAAGGAAGAATACGGTGCGTATTGCCGGCTGGAGTTCGATTTTCATCTATGCGGCGGCTGTGCTCGCACAGGAGTACCGTGGAACAGTTCTCGGCCGAGTTACCGACCCGTCGGGAGGCGTCGTGCCGGGGGTCCAAATCACGGTCACGAACGTCGAGACCGGAGTGGCTGTGAACACAACCAGCAACTCCGACGGCAATTACCAGGCGCCGTTTCTATTGCCAGGTACGTATACGGTGACAGCAGATCACACGGGATTCAAGAAAGCGGAACAGCGAAACGTCCAAGTTCCGGCTGCGACGAACGTCACGGTCGATCTGACGCTCCAGATCGGTTCCAGCTCCGAAACGGTGACGGTGAAAGCGGAAGCTCCGCTGGTTGAAAGCGCAAGCGCCGACTTAGGCCAGAATATCCCGGCCAATTACATCGCGAACGTGCCGACTTCGTTTTACCGGAACGCTGCGAACTTTGTTCGGCTTGCTCCGGGCGTGACCGGTCAATCGCAAGGGACGTATACGAGCGACAACCAGACGGCGGTCAGCATTTCGGGCGGGGGAAACATACAGGGCGGCAACGAGTGGATCATTGACGGCGTTCCGGACACCGTGCCGTTGTCTACGGGCTCGGTCGTGCTGGTTCCGACGGTCGATTCGGTTCAAGAGATGAGGGTGAACACGACGATGTTCGATGCGGAATACGGACATTCGAACGGCGGCGTCATTACGATCGCCACGAAGAGCGGCACGAACGACCTTCATGGAACGGCTTACTTGTTTAAGCGCTGGTCTGCGCTGAACGCGAACACATGGCAGAACGACAAGAATGGCGTAGCCAAACCGAATGTCAATTATCATCAGTGGGGCTATTATCTGGGAGGCCCGGTTTACATTCCGAGGCTCTACAACGGGAAGAATAAGACATTCTTCTCGACATGGCTGGAGAGTGATTTCGATGTCCGCGACCTAAGCGAAGAGGCGCGCGTACCGACCGCGCTGGAGCGGCAGGGGAATTTCTCACAGACGATAGAAAAGGTGGGAACCGCCCGAGTTACGATTTATGATCCGTTCAGTACAGTCGTGTCCGGCAGTAGAGCCACGCGGCAACCGTTTTCCGGGAACATGGTGCCGACTGCGATGCAG
>JAFAQG010000093.1 GCA_019246575.1 Acidobacteriaceae bacterium | reverse complement strand
TTTGGATCGTCACGTTCGGGAGACGTTCAGGTTTGGAGAATACCGGCAAGCGGCGGACCCGCGACGCAGATCACCAGGAACGGAGGATGGGTACCGTTGGAATCGCCCGATGGACAATATCTGTTCTATTCGAAACCCGGCCCGTCTGGAGTGTGGCGTATCGGGTTATCAGGAGGGCAGGAGGAGAAAGTAGTGCCCGATATCGCGGACGTGTATCACTCCGCCTTCGCAGTGACCAAGAAAGGCATCTATTTCATCCAGCCCGGAGACTCCGGTATCGAGCAGAAACTTCGGTTTCTCAACCTTGCGACTGGCCGGACTACGAACCTTGCGATCATCCGCAAGCCGATCGGCGCAGGCCTCGCGGTCTCGCCCGATGAACGGTTGCTCTTATATACGCAGAAGGACCGTGAAGGCAGCGATCTGATGCTTGTCGAGAATTTCCGGTGAGGCGTGTAGGCGTAAATCGACCTGAAACGCTCATATTACGAGGAGCGCCCTGACACTGTCGTTTTGAATTCCGCCGGCTGATCTGCTGTCGAAGTGCCGCCGATCCAGACGCTGTAATTGGCTGCCTCGATCACCCGGCGATTATTGACATTGAAAAACGAAAGCTCATCGAAGCCGAGCGGGAAGTCTACGCTTTTCGATTCCCCGGGATCGAGCGTCACGCGCGTGAAGCCTTTGAGGCTACGCACAGGCTGTTCGACGCTCGCGCCCAGGATGCGCACGTAACATTGCACAATTTCGGTTCCGCGGCGGTGGCCGGTGTTGGTGACCCGCGCGGTTGCGTGTATAGGATGTGCACTCTCGTCACTCGTAAGCGAAGCGATGCTGACCGCACGGGCAGACACTTTCACATCCGAATACGCGAATGTCGTATAGCTAAGCCCGTGGCCGAACGGGAACAGCGGGCTGTTCGGCACGTCCAGGTACTTCGATACATACTTTGTTTCGACGTGCCCCGGATGCTTAGGATCGGCAAACTGCTCGGGCCGTCCCGTCGGGAACTGGTCATAGTAGAGCGGCTCCTGGCCGACCGCCCGAGGGAAGCTCATCGTCAATTTGCCGCTCGGCGCGACATCGCCGAAAAGCGTCTCCACAATCGCTGGTCCGGTTTCAACGCCCGGGAACCAGACCTCCATGATTGCCGGAACGTGCGAGGCCGCCCACTCGAGCACCAGAGGCCGGCCGGAAAAAACAAGCAGAATGACGGGCTTCCCGGTCGCGACAATAGCTTCCATGAGGCCTTGCTGATTGCCTGGAAGCTCGAGGTGCGCGCGCGACGCTGCCTCACCACTCATCGCACTTGATTCGCCGAGCGCGAGGATAACAACCTCGGCGTTGCGAGCGGCATTCACGGCATCGGCAAAACCAGCTTCGGAGCTGCCGGAAATCTCGGCGCCTTTCGAATAAAGCAGCGTGCTCCCGTTTTGACGGGCGTGCTGGTCCAAAGCCGCGCGCAACGTAACGACATCGCCGAAGTTTTTCGCTCCCGACCAGGCGCCCACCATGTCAGTTGAGTCGTCCGCCAGCGGACCGATGAGCGCAATCTTTCTGCTCCTGTCCAACGGAAGAAGCGGCGCCTCGCCGAAATCAGCATTCTTCAGCAAAACAAACGATTGTTCCGCCGCACGCCGCGCCAGCGGCCGGTGCTCAGGAACCGCGTTCGTTACTTCGGGCCCTGTCGTAAACGGATGCTCGAAGAGCCCCAGCGCGAACTTGAGGCGCAACACCCGGCGCACCGCCTCATCCACCGTGGCCATAGAAACGCTTCGGGATTTCACGAGTGTAGGCAGTTGAGTGTCATACAGATGCGACATCATGTCGATGTCTACCCCCGCGTTCAATGCCTTGGCCGCCGCGCTCGCTCCATCGAGTGCAATCCCGTGACGCTGGATTTCCATGATCGCCGTGTAATCGCTGACCACCGGACCATCAAAGCCCCATTCGTCGCGCAGGATCGTCGTCAACAAAACCGGGTTTGCGCTCGCCGGGACACCGTTCAATGCATTGAACGCACTCATCACACTCGCTGCGCCGGCCTCAATCGCTGCCTTGTAAGGCGGCAGGTAAACCTGGCGTAGCCGGATTTCGCTCATGTCCGTTGTGTTGTACTCGCGCCCGGCTTCGGCGGCACCGTACGCCGCGAAATGCTTCACGCACGCCGCCACGCTGTCCGGTGCCGAAAGGCTTTGACCCTGATAGCCGCGGATATAGGCGCGGGCAATCGCGGCCCCGAGATACGGATCCTCGCCGGCGCCTTCAGTGCAGCGACCCCAACGCGGGTCACGCGCGATATCCACCATCGGTGAATAAAACCAGTTCACGCCGGCCGTTTTGGCCTCCTCCGCGGCCATATGTGCAAGTGACGAGATGAGCTCCAGATCCCAACTCGATGCAGTCGCCAGCGGAACCGGGAAAATAGTCCGGAATCCGTGGATAACGTCGGCTCCAAAAAGAAGTGGAATATGCAGGCGCGTACGGCCGACGGCGGTATGTTGAAAATGATTTGTAAGCTGCTGCCCAACCGTGTTCAGCATCGAGCCGAGCCTGCCCGTTTCCGCCAGACGGTAAGAGTCGATGCCATTAGGCCCCGGCGGGTTGACGTTCAGCGCCGCCGTGGTCGGACCCGTTGCCGGCGCCTCGGTCGCGCTGTATTGCACAAGCTGGCCGATCTTCTCGTCGAGCGTCATTCTTCGTAACAGGTCGTTCACTCGGCGCTCGATACTTGGGTCGACAAGCTGCGCATTCGACGGCTTCACGCGTTGCGCGTTAGATGCTTGTCCCGCAAAGGCTGAATGAACAAACGGCAAAAGAACAGCAACCAGCGCCATAGACGTCACAGTCAAACGAGGCCTGGTACCTAACCCATCTGGAGGAGACATTGAGACAAGCTCTGCGTCTTTGCGCCTTCAGTTTATCTCCGGTCTTGCAAACAGATTCACAATCGGCCTTCAAAGCCCCATTCGCCGCAACGAATGAAGTGCTACGCCCTTTCCGAACGTGATACGCTAGGCTCCACCGTTCAAAGCTATGGGCTTCCTCAGTCGTATAGGCGTAGCGATTGACTCAGACCTCCTGAAAAGATTTGACACTTTCATAGCCAAGCAAGGCTATACGAACCGCTCCGAAGCTTTCCGCGATCTGATTCGCGATCGTCTCGTCATGGCAACGGTCGATAATCCGCGCGCCCCGGTCGTCGGCACAGTGACACTGATCTACGATCACCACTCCAGGATGCTCCCCGACAAATTGATGGACTTGCAGCATGATCATCATCGCCTGATCGTCTGCACAACGCATGCTCATCTTGACCACGCTACCTGCATGGAAGTCATCATTCTGAAGGGCGAATCCAGACAACTGCAAAAACTGGCCGAGATGCTGATTGCCACCAAAGGCGTCCGGCACGGTCGATTGGTAATGAGCAGTCCTGGAACCGCTTTGGCTAAATCAGCCTAATAGAGCATTCGATGCCGCGGCTTTCGTCATACCAGCGAGTAGCACGAAAGTGAGAAACGTATGAAACCTGCGTTGTTCAGATATTTCGTCATCGGCCTTCTTTGCCTGGAAATCGCTGCTCGAGCGTCTGCGCAAGAAAACTCCGCTCCTTTAGCAATCTCGGGCAGAGTGACAGACCCGCAAAATCACCCCGTACCCGATTTGCGCGTCTTTTTATTCGATCAAGCCGGCGCTACTGCTGGAGACGCAACAACGGACAAGAATGGGAGCTTTACTTTCCACGTTCATTCTCCCGGAACGTACACGGTGAAGATTAATGCCCCTGGATTTGAGCAGGTCACAAAATCCGTTCGGGTGACTGGAACAACTCCCGTCCTCGCCGGCGTACAGCTTGGAAGCGTGGCTCAGAAACAAGAATCGATCACCGTAACTGCGGACGTAAAAGACTCAACACTGCTATTCCCCGATCCGGCGCAGCGAGTTTATGTACGCCAGGAGTTGCTCGACGCAAATCCTGGACGCCCCGGCGCACCCATCTCAATTCCGGGTGTGCCTATCGAGACAGCTTCCGGGGGGATTAAAGCCCCGCAATACTTCTCA
>JAFAQG010000089.1 GCA_019246575.1 Acidobacteriaceae bacterium | reverse complement strand
CGTACTCCACTATAAGTCAGATTGGGTTCATGTTCGTTGCATTGGGCGCAGGCGCCGCGCGCGCAGCGATGTTCCATGTCGTTACACACGCGTTTTTTAAATCACTTTTGTTTTTAGGCGCGGGCTCCATTATTCACGCGCTCCACGGCGAACAAAATCTGAAGCACATGGGAGGCCTGCGGAAACAACTGCCGGTTACGTTCTGGACCGTCTGTATTGCCGCGCTGACACTTGCGGGCGTGCCGGGAACATCGGGCTTTTTCTCGAAAGATCTCATCCTCGAGGCCGGGTTCGATAACGGTCACCGTTTCTTGACATCCATCGCCACGGCAGCATCCTTGCTTACCGCGATCTACTCGTGGCGTTTGATGTCGCTAGCGTTCTTTCGCGACCCGCGACGACATCACCTGGCGCCTCATGAGGGCCCCGCGAGCATGAGAGTTCCAATGATCGCGCTCGCTGTCTGCACTCTTCTCGTCGGCTGGCTGTTTGTGCCTATCAAATCGACCGCGTGGCCGATCATGACAACGTCCTCGATTTTGGCAATCGGTGGTCTCTCGCTCGTTTTGTATTTTTATGTCGTCAATCCCGAGAGGCGGATCGCAATCGACGAGCGGTTTGCGACCATAACCGGCCTACTGCGGAACCGCTGGTATGTGGACGCCGTATTCGAAGAGCATTTCGTCGAGGGCGTCGTGTTGCGGACAGCCGCGGGCGCGAGTTACGTCGATAACGTGATTATCGATGGCACGGTGCGTGGCGCCGCTCGTGTTTCGCGCAAGATAGCCGCGGCATTTGGGTGGTTTGATGCCGCAGTCGTCGATGGCGCAGTTCGTTCTATCTCCAGCGGAACCCGCTTTCTCTCCTGGCCCTCGCGCGCTTTGCAAACCGGCTTCGTCCAAACGTACGCACTGTTCTTTCTGGCCGGAGTCGTCGCCGCACTCGGGTACGTGTTAAGCCGCTGACTTCTCGCGAATGACGGCTCACCTCCTCAGCATCGTTCTTTTCCTGCCCACGGCGGGAGTGTTCGCAGTTCTGCTCGTCCCGCGCGGACGTGAGCGTCTGACTCGCTGGCTGGCTACCGGTTTTGCAGCGGTGACACTCGCCGTCGCGATTGCCCTGGTCGCGGGATTCCATCCAGCTCAGGCGCAATTCCAGTTCGTCGAGCGCGCTCCCTGGATACCAAGCATTGGAGCGCAATATCTCATCGGCATCGATGGCATCAGCCTTCTTTTCGTATTGCTGACGACGTTGATTTCGTTTATCGCAATTCTGGCTTCGTGGAACTCGGTCGAGGAGCGTACGAAGCTCTATTACTCGATGCTGCTGCTGCTCGAAACCGGCGTCATCGGCGTGTTTGTATCGCTCGATCTGTTTCTGTTCTATCTGTTCTGGGACGTTGTTCTGATTCCCATGTACTTCATCATCGGGATCTACGGCGGCCCCCGGCGCTCTTACGCGGCTATTAAATTCTTCCTCTATACACTTCTCGGCAGCGTGTTTCTGTTGTTGGGCTTTCTCGGACTGTATTTCCATTACGGACAGACAACGGGTACTTACACGTTTGAGCTTGCGAAATTAATGCAATCGAATTTGCCGCTCGGCGTGCAGGAATGGATCTTCTGGGCGCTATTCCTCGGGTTTGCAGTCAAAGTTCCGATGGTTCCGCTGCACACGTGGTTGCCCGATGCTCACGTAGAAGCGCCGACGGCGGGGTCGGTTTTGCTGGCAAGCCTGCTGCTAAAGATGGGAACATACGGGTTCATCAGGTTCTCTCTACCTCTTGTGCCCAAGGCGTCCGCCGCTCCGGGCATCGTTCGCGCGATGGTAATTCTGTCTCTGGTCGCGATCATCTATGGCGCATTGGTCTGCCTTATGCAGCGCGATTGGAAAAGATTGGTCGCGTATTCGTCGGTGAGTCATCTCGGATTTTGCACGTTGGGGATTTTCGCTTTGAACTCGAACGGGTTGACGGGAAGTGTTGTGCAGCAAATAAACCACGGCATTTCGACAGGGCTTTTGTTTCTGCTGGTTGGGTTTATCTATGAACGGAGACACACGCGCGAAATCGGCGACTTCGGCGGAATCGCACAGATCATGCCGGCATTTGCAACGGTTTTTGCAATTGCTATATTCAGCTCCGCGGGTCTGCCGTTGCTGAACGGCTTTATTGGCGAGTTCACGATTTTGTCGGGGGCATTCGCAGTCAATCGCATCTGGGCTGCTGTCGGCGTGACCGGTATCGTGCTCAGTGCGGCTTATCTGTTGTGGCTGTATCAGCGCACCATGATGG
>JAFAQG010000071.1 GCA_019246575.1 Acidobacteriaceae bacterium | reverse complement strand
CCGTGTTCGCGGCGGGGCATTTTGCGAATCGCATCAGCATCATGGCAGAGCGATACGACGCCAAAGTTGTACGGCTCGAAAAGCCCTGGGGCGAAGTCTTCGAGGCGGAGGAAGCCGAGCGCTTCATTGACCGGGAGCGGCCTGATGCGGTCGCGTTCGTACAGGCCGAGACCTCGACAGGCGCTTTTCAGTCAGGGCGCGCAATTGTGCCCGCCGCGAGGAAGGGCGACGCGCTGGTGATTGCAGATACGGTGACATCTCTCGGAGCGATGCCGGTGGAATTGGATGCAACGGGCATCGACGTCACGTTCAGCTGCGCTCAGAAGGGCCTCAGTTGTCCCGCGGGTTTGTCGCCTGTATCTGTGTCTCCGCGAGCGTGGGAGTGGTTGCAGGCGCGCTCCGACAATCTCGCAACCTGGTACTTCGATCTCAGGCTTATGGTGAAGTATTTTGAGCCGCCGCATGTGTATCAACACACACCGTCGCCGCCGCTCTATTACGCCATGCATGCGGCGCTGGCGGCCATTGAAGAAGAAGGGCTGGAAAATCGCTTCAAACGCCATAAGCGCGCCGGCGAACAACTTGTGCGCGGATTGACGGAGCTCGGGTTGGAACCGCTCGTCGCGAACGATCAAGACCGCATCTGGCATCTGACAACGGTGAAGGTACCCACCGGAATGGATGAAGCGGCATTTCGTCAACGGTTGGTCGATCGATATGAAGTCGAAATCGCCGGGGGCCTCGGCGAGCTCGCGGGCAAAATTTTTCGCATCGGAACCATGGGACCTCTCGCGACCGAAGAAAACGTCGACTACTTGCTGGATGCTTTGAAAGCTTGTCTTTAAGCGCCGATGTCCTCCGATTTTGTCGTTCAGCTGGGCCACTGCCAATTGCAGTTACTCAAAGGCGATATAACGTCGATCGCCGTTGATGCGATTGTGAACGCAGCCAATTCCCAGTTGATGGGCGGAGGCGGCGTAGACGGCGCGATTCACCGCGCCGGCGGACCCGAGATTATGCGGGAACTCGACGAAATCCGCGGGCGTATCGGCCGCTGCGAGCCCGGCAATGCGGTGGTAACCGGAGCCGGTCGACTTCCCGCGCGCTATGTTCTGCACGCAGTGGGTCCGCGATATCGCGACGGGGAGCACGGCGAACGGGAGCTACTCGCTTCCTGCTACTCGAGTTGCCTGACCATGGCTGCGGATCTGGACGTAAAGACGATCAGCTTTCCCTCGATCAGTACGGGCATCTATGGTTATCCAATCGAGGAAGCAGGAGAAATTGCAGTCCGCACTGTCACGACATGGCTGAGTGAGCACACCGACTCGATACGAACGGTTAAGCTGGTGCAATTCAGCGAGTCAGACCACGAGGTTTATCGCAGGCACGCGCAGCGCCTGCGGGGCGGGCTAGCTTCTGCCGCGCCGCGATAACCTAAGAGTGAACTATTCCGCCTTTTCCACCGATAACGCTCAACATCAAATTTAATGGTCTGATTCGCTGTCATTTGCCATCTAGTTAGTAAATGAGCGCTCGCCCTAACACGTTCGTCGATGTAAGACCAGAGTCGCCGCCACGTTCCCCCTCTCGATTACCCCCCCGTAAGGGAATTGCTCGGGCCCTTGGCTTAGGGCTGATAACTGGAGCGGCAGACGATGACCCTTCAGCTATAGGAACTTATGCGAGTGCCGGCGCCAAGCTCGGACCGTCTTTTCTGTGGACTGCACCGGTCACATTCCCGATGATGGTAGCCGTCGTTTACCTCTCCTCAAAGTTGGGCTTGGTTACCGGACAAGGCTTGTTTGCCGTGATTCGCAGCCACTACTCGCGGTGGTTTCTATTCACGGTGCTGGCCGGAGTGCTCATCGGAAACGTGATCGAGGCCGGCGCCGACATCGGTGGTATGGCTGCAGCTTTAAATTTATTAGTACCTTTACCCATCGGCGCCATTGTCGTCATCACCGGAATAGTGATTCTTGTTGTGCAGATTTGGGGCTCCTATACGCTGCTGCGGAACATATTTCGCATCCTCGCTCTGGCGCTGCTGGCTTACATTGGATCGGCGGTATTGGCGCACCCTGACTGGCACACTGTCGTCCGAGGTTCTTTTATCCCGACAATCCGCTTCGACAAGGATTTCTTAGCCATGATCGTTGCTGTGATCGGGACGTCGCTTTCGGCTTACTTGTACACGTGGCAATCGAACGAAGAGGTGGAGGAGAAGATTGCCGCCGGGAGAAGACGATTGTGGCAGCGAAAAGGAACCACAGGGGCTGAGTTGAGGCAATCTATGTGGGACATCGTCTTTGGAATGTTTTTTTCAAATACGGTGATGTACTTTATCATTCTCGCGACCGCCGCAACTCTCTTCAAGAATGGCAAGACGGATATCGACACGGCAGCGGAAGCCGCGCAAGCTTTGCGTCCGCTTGCTGGAAATGCCGCCGGTTTGTTGTTCGCTCTTGGCGTTATTGGGGTCGGGTTTTTGGCGGTGCCCGTCATGACAACCGGCGCTGCCTACGACCTTTGTCAAAGCTTCGGCTGGAAACACGGTCTCTATCGAAAGCCTGCCGAAGCCAAAAAATTCTATGTGGCAATTGCGATTTTCACGGCCCTCGGAATTGGCCTGAATTTTTTCGGCATCAATCCGATGAAAGCACTTGTGCTGGCCGGGATTGTGCAGGGGTTTTCGACGCCTCCGCTGATGCTTTTGATTCTGCTGATGACGAATAATCGCGAACTCATGGGCAAAAGGGTCAACGGTCGAGTCATCAATGTACTAGGTTGGGTAACTACGATTTCCATTTTTGCTGCTTCCGCTGGACTCGTAATTAGCTGGTTCGTATAGCCATAAACGAGTCATGTGTTGGCGATCAGTTCCGGCTGTGTATCAATCGCTAGAATGAAATCACGGAATGCAAGTTCTGGACGCGGGCCCGACCAAATATCTGCTGCTCGAGCTGGATCCGGAGTTCGTAGGCAACATCGCGCGTCAAGCCGGTTTCGAATACAAAATCGATAATCAACGGCGCGTTTTGTCGTTGGATCTTGCCGCGACGGACCGTCAAGCTCCGCTGCTCCTGTTCGATGCTGCAGATCCGGGCAACCTGGGCTGGTTTTCACGATGCCAGTTCTACGTAGACGGCGCCTCGGGCGCAGTGCTTCAGACGCCGCTCAGCATTGCGAACCAGCGCGACAAGTCCGGGCGCACATTGCCGCATGCTGTACGCGTGCAGATCGCGAAGGAACTGCCCGGGTCTTTTCGCATGCCTGGCCGCCAGCCGGTGAACGAGCAGGTGATTTACGCCGTGCTATACAACCTGCTGAACGCGCTGCTGAACACGGGAGTGGGTGTATGTGGAGGACCCACGGTAAAGCCGCTCGCGGGCCGGACGGAAAGCATCGGGCCGAAAAACTAGTTACACGATCAGACCTTGTTCCTGGTGGATCTTTCGCGCGAGTTGAGCAGTGCCGTTACGGCTCATCATCAAAGCTCTGAGTTGCGGGAACTCGACCTCCTCTTCCTGACGGGCGTGGGGCTCGATTTCATTCCGCAGGTCTCGCACGCGCGCCAGCCAGGCTTGATCCTCTTTGAGAGATCGCTCGAGTTCAAAGAGCAGTACTTTCATTCGGGCGTGCTCCTCGTAGAGCTTCTGAATCGCCTGCGCTCTGTCCGCCTCGTCTTTCAGCCACGGATAGACGATGTCCTCTTCGGCCATGGCATGCTTCGCGATGGTGCGTTCGAAGCGCAGAAATAGCGCGGTCCGCTTCATGGGACTGTCTTGCGGCGTCTGCTCCATTTTGCTGAGCAGCGACAGCAAGTCGC
>JAFAQG010000033.1 GCA_019246575.1 Acidobacteriaceae bacterium | reverse complement strand
ATAAATTCGGCGTTCGCCGAAACCCGCCCCCAGCACCCGCCCGGCACTTCGTTTGGCAAAAACTCCGAAACCACCGTCCGACTCCGCGTGTCCCGAACTCAGAATGAAACGCCGCCACTTCCTGCAGAACATCGCCGCCGGCAGCCTCGCCACCACACCGGCTCTTGCTCAGCAACCCGCCGCCTCAGATGAACCCACCCTCCCGCACGCCGAATCTCCGGGCGAGCTCAAAGGCGAAATGCTCTATCGCAAGCTCGGCAACACCGGCGTTACCGTCTCCGCCATCGGCCTCGGCGGTTCGCACATCGGCAAGGCCTCGCTGAAAGAAGACGAAAGCATCCGGCTCATCCACGAAGCCATCGACCGCGGCATCACCTTCATGGACAATTGCTGGGATTACAACGAAGGCCGAAGCGAGCGCGTTATGGGCGCGGCGCTATCCCAGGGCGGCTACCGCGACAAGGTCTTCCTCATGACCAAAATCGACGGCCGCGCCAAGGACGTTGCCGCTCGCCAGATTGAGACTTCACTGCAGCGGCTCAAGATCACGCATATCGACTTGCTTCAGCATCACGAGATCCTGCGCTACGACGATCCCGATCGCATCTTCGCCGAAGGCGGCGCTATGGAAGCCGTGCTGGAAGCGAAGCAAGCGGGCAAAGTCCGTTTCATCGGCTTCACGGGTCACAAAGACCCGCGCGTGCATCTCTACATGCTCGAGGTTGCAGCTAAGCACGGCTTTCATTTCGACACTGTGCAGCTCCCGCTAAACCTGATGGATGCTCACTTCCGCAGCTTTGCCCGCCTCGTCGTGCCGAAGCTGGTCAAGCAGCAAATCGGCGTGCTCGGCATGAAGCCTTTCTGCGGAGGTGACGGAATCATTCTCAAAACCAACACGGTTCAGCCGCTCGATTGCCTGCACTACGCCTTGAATCTGCCTACTTCGGTCGTGATTACGGGCATCGATAAGAAAGAAGCTCTCGATCAGGCGTTCCAGGCTGCCAAGACTTTCCAGCCGATCAACGATCAGCAACTCGCGTCCCTGTTATCGAAAACCCGGCAGGTCGCCATGACGGGGCAGTTCGAGCTCTTCAAAACTACCTCGCACTTCGACGCCACAGCACGCCACCCCGACTGGCTCGGCGCAGACACGCCCTCGGTCCAAAAACTTGCCCCCGAACTCCCCGGCTGAAACAAGCGCACTGCGGTATCCTATCCTCCACGGCGGAATGCTCCAAGCCGGTGCGAATCGGGCCTTGCCGTTCGGTTCCATCTCTCCGGGGTTACCCCGGGGTAACGTGAAGAACTCACATTTCGTCGCGTGAGGTTCGCTGCGCTCCGCGCAGAACTTCTCACGCAGTGCCAGACTCGTTGGGGCATTCCGCCGGATGTTCATGGCGAACCCGTCGCTGCCCAACCTGCTCGCCCGATCGTTTCTGGCCGGAGAACCGAGCCTCGACCAAATCGTCTCCCGCTGCACGCAGGTGCTCGGCCGGCGCTGGCTGTGGCTGCGCCCCCTCGCCCAGCGCTACCTCGAAACCACGACCAGCAAGACTCGTCCGCGGCAACGCGAAGTCGCCGATTTCATTCTTCGCGATCCGGTCTTCAGCCGCATATGGTCCGAACGCGCCCATACGCTCGCAATCGAGCAATGGCTTCCCGCGCCCTCCCGCATGGCGCCCGTTCCCGCCGCCCGCGCCTGGGACATTCCCCTGATCGACTCCCCAGCGGCGCTCGCCGATTTTCTGTGGCTCGATTACGCCGAGCTCGACTGGTTCGCCGATCTCAAAAAGCTCACATACAAAACCGCACACCCGCGTCTCAGGCATTACTACTACCGCGTCCTCACCAAGCAATCCGGCGGTGTCCGGCTTATTGAAGCCCCCAAGCGCCGCTTGAAAAGGCTCCAACGCGAAATCCTCGCCGGCATCCTCGAAAAGATTCCGCCCCACCCGGCCGTGCACGGCTTTTTCAAAGGGCGGTCCATCAGAACGTTTGTCGCTCCTCACGTCGGCCGGCGCGTCGTTCTCCGCATGGACCTGCGCGACTTCTTCGTCTCATTCGGCGCAGCACGAATTCAGGCCTTCTTCCGCACGCTCGGCTACCCCGAATCCGTCGCCGACTTACTCGGCGGCATCTGCACCAACGCGGTACCGCGCCACGTCTGGCACGACGCTGGCTCCGACATCGACCCCGCCGAATTCGAGCGCGTGCGCAGTCTTTACTCCCGTCCTCATCTCCCGCAAGGCGCGCCCACCTCGCCGGCCCTCGCGAACCTCTGCGCCTATCGCCTCGATTGCCGTTTAGCCGGTCTCGCAAAATCGGCCGGCGTCACATACACGCGCTATGCCGACGACCTCGCATTCTCCGGCGGCAGCGAGTTCGAAAAGCACGTCGAGCGGTTCTCAACCCATGTTGCTGCCATCGCACTCGAAGAAGGCTTTTCCGTCCATCACCGCAAAACACGCATCATGCGCCGGGGCGTGCGGCAGCATCTGGCAGGCGTCGTCACAAACGAGCGCATCAACATCCTGCGCGCCGATTTCGATCGCCTCAAAGCAACACTCACCAACTGCGTTCGCCACGGTCCTGCCAGTCAGAACCGCACCGCTCATCCGTCCTTCCGAGCGCATCTCGACGGCCGCGTCGCCTTTGTCGAAACGATCAACCCCGAGCGAGGCAAACGCTTGCGCACCCTGTTCGAGCAGATCGACTGGCGCTGAACATCCGGGAACTCGCCGGCGTCTAACCCGGTATGCTCGCCAGACTGGTTCTCATCGGCGCGGCTGTGGCTCAACTTGCCGCTTCGGGCGATGAATCAACGTTGCTTCGCATACGCGAGCACATGCTGGAGAGAGCCATCGCAGGCAAGAATAAGCCGCTTCTGCTTGCGCTCACCGGCAAGGGTTTTAATGCCGATTTCCAGGCAAACTTCGACGATTACTTTCTCTACCGCGAGTCGCTCAAGCGGGAAGAGTGGATCCATCGTCTGCTGCACCTGCATCTCGATTCCTACGAAATCGTAGTTCTAAAAATTCAGATCCCGAAGCCCGACCAAGCTGCTGTAGTGGTCGATGAATATTGGGGCATCCATTCGCCGCGCGGCACCCGAATTCAAAAGCGCTTCCACACGAGTGACGCCTGGCACAAATCGGACGGCGTCTGGAAGCTGGATCTCCGGTTATCCGTCGAATCTGAGCCCGGAACGAAGTGACGGGGTAGTCATTTCTCAACCGCCAAGGAAGCGGTTTGCCTCATTGCCCTACGCTATCTTCGCAATGCGCGTCCACGGGCAGTTACTTATCTGTGCGTAACCGTGCAGCCGCTTCTGTAAGTCTGTAGCAAATCCGTAAAACGGAATGCCGGTTGAAGAAATCTCGCCGCGTGCGAGCGCGCCGTATATCGCGGACAGTTCTGTGTCGATACGCGTAAGCAGCTTTGGACACAGACTCCAGATCCCCTGGGGATCTGTTTTGCCGGTTGCGTGCGTGCAGCAGTTCCACCAGTCCGTCGTATCGATCGAGGGGAACCAGCAGAATCCGCGAAAATCGTAACCGGAAAAAGACAACTCTTCACACTCGCTTTCCATGAACTTCAGCCATCCGATCCGCTCCTCAACGCTCCCTCTGATATTGGTTTCTGAGAGCATGATGGGAAGCCCGTATCGTTCGATGTAGTCCTCCGCGATAGCTGCAAACCCGCGCGGCGCGCGATTGATTGCTGCAATATCGGCGCGGCCCTTTTCGCCACACCAAAACCAAGCCATCTCCGAGTGGATGTAATAGTCGAGACCCAACACGTGAATCGTGGCGGGATGGTCCCGAAACCAGCGCAGATCGTCGTCCGTAGCTCCATTTCGAATCACGTAATCGTACAGCTCGTGATTGCGCCAAAGGCGGCCCAGCACCATATCCGTCATCAGAAAGCGCCGGCGGTTAGCAAAATCCACCCATCGCAGCGATCGCGAGTCGACTGCCTGATGATGCTCCGCCGTATCGACGTGGACGAATTCAAGCGCAGGATTTTGCTTATTGAGCCGCTCGCAAGCTCGGCATATCGCTCGCGCAGACTGCAACGCCATCGCGACGAAATGCCTGTCCGACGCATAATGCGGATACCACATCCCGGTGTACGAACAAAACAAGGTCGTCGGCAGCGGCTCATTGAACACCGTAGATCTGCGCATAAAGGGATATCGTTCAGCAACCCGAGCCACAAAATCCTCGTACAAGGCCGGAAACTCCGGATGTAAAAAGCCGTCCTGAAGCCAATCCGGAAACGATGTGTGGTGCAACAGATCGGCAACGGGTTCCATACCGCACTGCTGCATGAACAGCAACGGCTGGTCAATCCATCTCCAATCGAAATCGCCGCGCCGAAGTTCGATTCTGTGCCAGGGAATCGGGTAGCGCAGCGTCTTGATTCCCGCATCCAGAAGCCGTGTTAGATCTTCCCGCCAGAAGTCTATGTGGCGCGTCGTGCTAAGAACATCTTGCCCAGTGCCGAAGATATAAGTACTTTCAAAACCGCCGAGGTGAGGGTACATCGCAGGGGTGTATGAGCTTCCATGAAGCGCGCAAAGCAGCCGTCAGTGCGGCTGTCGATCAAAACTCGGAGCTTTTCTTCGGTGTTCGGCCTGCTCGCGGGGTTTGAATGATGCGCGCTTTGGTAGCGCACCCGTGGCCTTTTGGAACTTCTTCGACTACGTGGCGAACAGAAGTGGCAGCATCCGATATATAGATGCGCTCCTTCGTAGAAAGTGAATTTTGTAACAGTTCCAGTACTGCCGGTTCGGAGAAAGCTAGAAACGGTTGCGCCGGAGAAAGCTCCCTCACTCCGATGCTGTCTACTGCGCAGGACCCACGCGCTCGCGAACTCCGCCTATGTTACTTCTTAGGTGAGCGGTGAGTCACATTTTCGGGAGGCAGAATGGCGAATCGCCTGCACCGGTACGCACTGGTGTTGTTTACGTGCAGTCTCGTCTTTGCCGGCACGGTTTCCTGGAGCAGTAAGGACTTTCGCGATTGGACCGTCAAGGACGCCCGCCAGCTCCTGACAGATTCACCGTGGGCAAAATCCATGCCGACCCCCGGAGCGGGACGTCCCACCATGGTCGTCGAAAGTACGGGCGTGGGCACAACCGCTCCTACGGCCGCTCTCGGCAATCCGTCCAACACCAATAGCGGGTCGAATATCCGCGTTCCGGCGAACGAAGGCGGCGAACCGGCGAGCAACATGCCCGGAGGCCAGCACACGCCCACGGCTCCCGCACAATCAGGAATGTGGCCCGCGCCCTCGGCGCCGCCGCTGCCACCGGCCATCACCATCATTTGGGCCAGTGCAACGCCGGTTCGGCTCGCCGTCTCGAAGCTTCGAGCGGGCGACAATCCGCCGAGCCATGATCAGGTGCAACGCGCGCTGAGCCCGACCAAGGGCTATGTGATTGCGGTTCTTGGTTTGCCGCCTCCCGTCGAAGGCTCCGACATTGAACAACTGGCCAAGCAGGCTTCCCTTACTTTCAGGGGCAAGGAGCCAGTGGAATCCACTTCGGTGGATTACCGGCACATCGGCGAACGGGACATCTACTTCTTCCGGTTCCCGAAGATTCCGATAACGGGCGATGAAGGCCGAGCCGAATTCCGGCTGAACTTCGAAGGCCTGAACTTGCATCAGAAGTTCGAACTCGGGGCGATGCGCTACCAGGGCAAACTCGCGCTATAGTTCTTCATAGCCGCTGCCACCGCGGCTCCCTGTGAAGAACGTTTCTATCCTGCTGATCGACGACGACGTCGAGCTTTCGGCGCTGATGCAGGAGTTCTTCTCTTCCCGAGGCGTTGCGCTTACCGTGGAGCACGACGCCGAATCCGGCCTCACGCGAGCCGTCGCCGGCGCGCACGACGTGGTGCTTCTGGATGTTATGCTGCCCAAACTCGACGGATTCGAAGTTCTGCGCCAGATACGCCGTCGGAGTACCGTCCCCGTAATCATGCTCACCGCCCGTACAGAGCACCAGGACCGTATCACGGGCTTGAATGCCGGGGCTGACGACTACTTGCCGAAGCCTTTCAGTCCGGACGAGCTTCTGGCGCGAATTCAGGCTGTCCTGCGTCGTGTCGGGCGAGCTTCGGCCCTAAAGCCCGAAGTCATCGAAGCCGGCGGCGTGCGGCTGAACCCGGGAATCCGCGCCGTATTCTGCGAAGGCGCAGCCGTCGATGTCACCTCCATCGAGTACGACATCCTCGAGCTTCTCGTCAGATCGGCCGGTCAGGTGGTCTCGCGCGACGACCTGGCGCGCTTTCTTTACAACCGCCAGGCGAATCCCTTCGAGCGCGCGCTCGATGTACACGTCAGCCATCTCCGTAGAAAGCTCGAGCGCGGACGCACATTGATCCGCACTATCCGGGGCATCGGTTACATGTTCGTTGCCGGCGAGGCCGCGCGCGCAGAACGGCTGGCATGAGGTCGATCTTTGTCAAAATCCTCGTTTGGTTCTGCATCACTCTGGTCGTTTGCGTCGCCGGTGGAGAACTTAGCGCGCGATTTCGCCGGTTTGCGCCCGGCCGCCGCGATTTCTTCTCGCGAGCCCTCGCGTTTCAAGTAGACGGCGCTCGACACGCCTATGAAACAGGCGGGGCGCCGAGCTTGCAAGATTATTTCGCGCGGCTCCAACGTCACTTCCCCGGTAGGTACGCGCTTCTCGATGCGAACGGGCGCGATGTTGTTACCGGCGCGGATCGCAGTACGCAGTTGAAACAAGCGTGGCCTCCCCGCCGCTGGACCGGACCGGCACCGCGCGTGATCGTCTGGCCATCGGGAGACAAGAAATACTGGGTTCTGATTCAGGCCGCCATACCAGGGACTCCGCCGAGTCCGATTCCGTATTACTTGTGGCTCGTTTTGGCCGCGCTGGTCTTTTCTTACGTGCTGGCTGTCTATTTCGGCAGCCCACTGCGAGCGCTTGAACAGGCGGTCGAGCGCTTTGGAAGAGGCGATCTCATGGTGCGAGCGCCCGTGAACCGCAAGGACGAATTCGGCGAGCTTGCGAACGCATTCAACGTCATGGCAGATCGCATCCAGATGCTGCTCACGGCGGAGCGGCGTCTCCTGCAAGATGTTTCGCACGAGCTTCGATCTCCTCTGGCGCGCCTCGAATTCGCCGTGGAACTGGCGCGTACCAGCAACGATCGCGGAAAGGCTCTTGACCGCATCAGGAAGGAAGTCGACCGCCTCGGCATGCTCGTTTCGGAGTTGCTGCAGGTAACCCGAGCGGAAAGCGATCCGCAGAGCCGCAACTTCGAAGACATCTCCTTAACCGACCTGGTGCGCGATGTCGTGGACGATAGCGCGGTCGAAGCCGAAGCTCGCCGGTGCCGCTTGAGCTTCGAATCGGTCGAACCTGTGCTCGTTCGAGGTGACCGCGAACTCGTGAGGCGAGCGGTCGAAAACGTGCTTCGAAACGCGATCCGCTACGCGCCCGCCGGAACAGCCGTGGAAATCGGTATCGCGCGCAGGGAAGACAAAGCCCTGCTCTCGATTCGGGATTTCGGGTCGGGTGTGCCGGAAGAACACCTGTCGAGTTTGTTCAAGCCTTTCTTTCGTGCCGAAGCCGACCGTAATCGCAATAACGGTGGAGGCGTCGGCCTTGGGCTGTCGATTGCTCAACGCGCCGTGTTGCTGCACGACGGTGAGATTCGGGCGCGCAATGCGCAGCCCGGGCTTTCCGTCGAAATCGAGTTGCCGCTGGCCGCCGCCGCGGTCCCAACCAGCGGGGTCGCGCTGTAATTTGTCCGTGTCAGCTTTGCGTCCGGGTACATCTATACACGGGACAATGAACCTCGACCGCTACAAGGATCGGCTGCTTGCCAGAGAGCGCGAGCTTGTGGACGAGATCGCACGCTTCAAGAACGAGGCGCGGGAAGCTCGGACAGCGGAGGTGGAAGACCCGATCGACGCCGTCATCTCTTCGGAGGGGCAAGCCGCCGCGCTACGGGGCGGTACGATTGCCTCCGATACTCTGAGCGCAGTCCGGGCCGCGCTCCAGCGGATCCAAGACGGCACGTTCGGCGAATGCATCGATTGCGGGCGGCCTATCGAGCCCGCGCGCCTCGAAGCGGTTCCCTGGACTCCGTACTGCCGCGCCGACCAGGAAAAGCACGACGAAGAGAACGCCCGCCGCGCCGTGGACGAGTTGGGCTCTATTCCGTAAAACCCGTGGCGTCAAGTACAGCAACTCTAAATCAGCAGCCTATGGCAGCGTTGACACCGCTGTCCAGATGGCAATGCTGGATGCGCGGTACCGATGACCCCGAAGCTGCCGCGCACGAGCATACCCAACCGTGGTGGTTGGTCATCTGGCTTACGGGCGTCGATTACTTCTCGACTTTGGGGTATCAGCCCGGCATCGCGTTGGTGGCTGCCGGCGCGATCTCGCCGCTAGCAACTCTAGTGCTGGTGCTCGTGACGCTCTTCGGCGCGCTTCCTATTTACGCGCAAGTCGCGCGGCGTTCCTATGTGGGGCAAGGTTCGATCGCCATGCTGGAGAATCTTCTCCCGGGCTGGTGGGCGCGCATTCTGGTTTTGGTGCTGCTCGGTTTCGCGGCTACCGATTTCGTCATTACGATGACGCTTTCAGCCGCCGACGCCGCGACGCATGCTGTCGAGAATCCGTTTCTCCATCCGTTTCTGCACGACGCGAAAATGACGGTTACGCTGCTCCTGCTCGCGCTGCTCGCGGCTGTGTTTCTTAAGGGCTTCAAGGAAGCAATCCGGCTGGCAACGCTGGTGTGCGTCCCATATTTGGTCCTTAACGCGATTGTTCTCGTGCGCGTATTGTTCGTCACTTTCGATCATCCGGAGATGTTGAACGGGTGGCGGCAAGCTCTTGCAGCGCAGGGCGACTGGACTCACATCGCGCTATCGGCGATCATTCTGTTTCCGCAGCTCGCGCTGGGACTGAGCGGCTTCGAAACCGGAGTGTCAGTGATGCCGCTCATCCGTGGCCACGAAGACGATCCCGCCCACCCGCGGCCCGAAGGCCGCATTCGCAACACACGGAAGCTGCTGATTGCCGCCGCTGTAATCATGAGCGCGCTTCTGCTTCTGTCGAGTTACGTGTCCGTTCTGCTGATTCCCCCACATGCGTACAAATCGGGTGGTCCGGCGAGCGGTCGCGCCATCGCGTATATGGCCCACATGTATATGGGAAATGTCTTCGGTTCGATATACGACATCTCGACCATCCTGATTCTGTGGTTCGCGGGCGCTTCCGCCATGGCCGGCCTTTTGCATCTCGTTCCGCGTTACCTGCCACGGGTGGGCATGGCGCCGCACTGGGTCGCGTACGGCAGGCCGTTGGTGATTCTGTTGTTCGCTTTCGACGTCATCATCACGCTCGTCTTTAAGGCCGATGTCGATGCGCAAGGCGGCGCCTATGCGACGGGAGTTCTGGTCCTTATCTCGTCGGCGGCAGTCGCGTCAGCCATTTCGCTGTGGAAAGAGAATCTGTATCGCGAAGGCCTTTACTGCTGGATGGTAGTCGTTGTGTTCGCTTACACAACGGTCGTCAACATCTACGAACGAACGGACGGCATCAAAATCGCGGCCTGCTTCATTCTCTTCATTCTCATCGTCAGCGGAATCAGCCGTTACATGCGGGCAACGGAGCTACGCGTCGAAGGACACCGCT
>JAFAQG010000827.1 GCA_019246575.1 Acidobacteriaceae bacterium | reverse complement strand
GCTCGCACCGGCTCGATACCAATGCAGCATTACGTTATCTTGCGAGCCGCTATAGAAGAAATTCTGCACCGCCACTTGCGAATGATCGAAAAGCGGGAGAGTATCCGTGCCACCCCAGTTCGGGTAGTCGCCGGAAGTGCAAGGCACGTTCGCGTCGTTGAAATGAAACCATAACCGGTATGGGGATTGGAGCGATTGGCAAGCGCCTACGGTCGGGAACCGGTTATAGCGGTTGAAGTAGAGACTATCGGATGAGGCGTGATTGAATACCGCGTCGAGAATGAGGCGCATCCCGCGACGGTTCATTTCATCAACGAGCGAGGCAAAGGCGGCATTGCCACCAAGCGCCGGATCGACGTTCAGATAATCATCGGTGTCGTATCGATGATTCGAGCTCGCGGTAAAGATCGGATTCAGATACAGGGTGTCGAATCCGATGCTCTGAATGTAATCGAGTTGCTTCTGAATACCTGCTAAGTCGCCACCGTAAAACACGCTTCCAAAATTTCCGGGACAAGCGCCGTGCGGGTCGCGCGGATCGCAAATGAGACTGTTCCAAGTCTTGACGGCGACGATGTTCGAGGACGGCTTTCCATATAGCGATGGACAGCCGGCGTTACTGCCGGCCGCGCAATAATCGTTGGTCGCGTCCCCGTTGCGAAAGCGGTCTGGAAAAATTTGATAGACGGTCGCACCGGCCAGCCACGACGGGGGCTCGAATCGCGGATCGTAGACCGTAATCTGGAACGAGTCGAACGGCTCCGTGTCGGAGGCAATGCCGGTACCGCCTTTGTTCAAATTGTCATAATCGTCGATGTAATCATCGCTGTAAAAAGCAGTTATGGTTCCTTTCGCGACGATGAATTTGTAATAGTAGATGGTCGGCCGCAAAGGCATGGTAACGGTTGCCTTCCAGGCGTCGTACTCGACCGAGCTCTCGATGATGTTTTGATCGAAGGACATGGGCGTATCGACCGGCCCTGTCGTGGTTCCCGACCCAGTATCGAGCAGGTACGCCCTGACGGTCACTCCGGTGACATCAAAGTGCGCCGTGCGAAAACGCAATGTAACCTGCGTGGCTTCGGGCACTGCGGCTTCCGAGCTGCGGTAAAACGCATCAAAAGTATCGTGCTTGAACGCGGCTTTCTCGGGAGCGCCAAAAGTGTTGGGTTGGCCGGAACGGCCGATGCCCAGTAGGAAAGCGGACACAAGGGTCGCCCGAATGACGAACGAGGTTTGGAAAAGCACGACGACCTACTTTGTCCCTTTTGCAGAAAGCTTCTGACTTTCTAGCAATTCTCATTCCAGCATGAGGCTTAACCGCAATTCTCTGCCAGTCCTGCGGTGACGTACCAGCGGAGAACGCCCCTGGGATGAGCGGAAAGACTTTCAAAATCTACTCGCATTACAGCGCCTTTCTTGAAATCGACGTTGAGATCGGGAGCGCCGAGGAGGAATCCGGGCAGCTGCTCGAACACGGGATTGTGTCCGACCAGCATCAGCGCGTTCACGTCGCGGTGCGCACGCACCTCCTCCCAGACCTCAGTTACGCTCGACTCGGGCGAAAGAGCGTTCGTTTGCAGGATGCGCTCCTTGCAGTCCAGGAGATTTTTCGCGATCTCGGCGGTTTGAAGGGCGCGCTTTAGCGGGCTGCTAAGGATCAGGTCGGGTCGCACTCCGGATTCGGCAATAAACCCGAGCGTATGCTCCAGCTTGCGCCTACCTTCCGCGGTGATGGCGCGCTCCGCGTCGCTTTCGCCAGGTTTGCCGTCCGCCGCAATTCCATGCCGAAGCAAGTAGAGTTGCATATCAGCGAATTTCGCCTTTCATTCTGGCACACAGTTATCCCAGCCTTGCGTAAATTGGCTAGCGCGTAGAGCTGGAGAAATCAGGCTCGGCGCCGGCGCGCGCGTCGCGGGCGAGAAATCAGGACAGGCACTCCGAACAGTGCGCCAGCGCATGTGAGAAGGCAAACACTTCCGGGCTCGGCGGTGTTGAAGCGCGTCACGAGCGGTGGACGTGTCCCGGGATAAAACTGCGGTTCAGGATTATTGTCGCCCAATTGTAGAAGCATCAATGCATTCGCGCCGGAAGGGTCCGTGGTCGGCAAAGTGTTTCCGTCCGCGTCCTCGATATAAATGGAAATGTCATCCGCCTCGACATTCTCAGGCGGTGGGTTGTTGGTGGCTGACAGATCGAACGACAGATTTAAGCCTGGCGTGAAGAAAAAAGTGTAACTGGGACCGAAAATGCCGGCAGATTGATCATTCATCAACTGAACTGAAAAAGGCGAAGATGTGACCGTCACGCCGGGATCCGTAAGCGGGTTGATAATTGGACTGCCACTTCCGAAGTCGAACGCGTCAAAAAGTGCGGTGTTATTTGCCGCGCCCACGAGCACCAGGTCCAACTGATATTCTGCGCCAGTTGCGGCCAGCCCGGATGTGTCGAGCGTCAGATTGATGGAAACGGGAGCCGCTTGGGAGATAGCGCCCGCAATGCACACGAAAAGTATGGCAGGGCTGAATCCCGTTCTCATGCGAGGCGCTTAAACTGCGATTGTACGCCAGAAAAGCGTTTCTGTTTCAGAGAAAACAGCACTGAATCATTGTTGCAGATGCAAAAACGCGCGTAAGTTGCGTTTTCGTCACGAGCATCAAAGCGGGCGAAGATAGAACAAGCTGAGCCTGGGCAGCTTGGCGCGTTCGAGCGTCGCGCTGTCAAGGTAGCGGCGCTCGAGCATCGAAAGCTGCGCCGCCGTCATTTTCGACCGGTACGGCCGGAGTTCGCGGTCGAGCGATTCTCGAACGCCGTATATCTCTGCCTCGGTTTGGAGCGCGCGTGAGAGCGCAAGCATTTTGTCTTCAAGAGCAGTCAGATGGCGTTCCAGGTCTTCGAGATTGCTCAAATATTCGGCGGCCCTTGCGGCAAAGGCTTCCAGAGAGGCTGCGACGTCATCGAACCCGTCCTCGGGTATTTGCCGCAACTGCGCGGCAGCGGCCTGCAGATGGTTTCGAAGATCGCCCTCGGTAAACGGCGGCGGCGCTGGAGCGACGCGGTCTGAGCGGCTGGGCGTGCGCTGCGCGGCTTGCATCACCTCCTGCGCGCAGTAAGCGAGCGAGTTGACAAGCCGAGCCTTGTGTTTCCGAGTGCGCCATTTTTCGAAGGCGTTGTCAATGCCATGGAGCACGGCGTCGAGCGGGACGCCGCCGTTTTTCCAGCTTTCAATCAGTGCCCAGTCAAGCGGCGAAAGAAGGAACAGTGCAGTTCCACGGGCACGCTGGAAGTGCTCTTCGATTTCGGTGAAGTAGTTGAAGTACCTCGTGTTCCATTCAGATTCGCCCGGCAACTCGGGATGGAGCGTAGGGGACATGTGTAGACTGCTCAGGCGGGCCGCACGCCGCCCGAAATCACGCGCTCCGTGGATCCCGATTCGGAGCGAATCAAGAGAAACCCATCAGTATCAATGCCGGCGGTTACGCCACGGAGCTGACTGTCCTCTGCAACGACGCGGCGATTCAAAGCGTAGGAGGACGCGGCGGTAAAGGAGCGCAAGATAGCGTCCGTGCCCTGATTTATGAGCATAGATGTAAAGCAATCGATTGCCTCGAGGAGCGCCGCCACGATCTCCTCGCGAGAATGGGTTATTCCGCGGCTTTCAATCAGCAAGGATGTTGCAGGGGTTCGAAGGTCGTCTGGCAGTGCGAGGTGGTTCACGTTGATGCCGATACCGGCGACGAGGCATGAATCGACGAGCTGGGCAAGGACGCCCGCTACCTTGCGCTCCTTTATCAAGACATCGTTCGGCCATCGTAAGTCGCACGCGAGATCAGTCGTTCTTTCAATGGCTTCTTTGACGGCTAATCCGAGCATCAGCGCGGCGACCGGCACGCTCGCCGGCGAGAGCGGAAGGCGCAGCAGAATCGAGCAGTAAACGCCGAGCTCCGC
>JAFAQG010000918.1 GCA_019246575.1 Acidobacteriaceae bacterium | reverse complement strand
TTTCGTTCTTCACGTTGCTGTTGGGCCTGATCGGGAGTTTTTTTTCGATCCTGATCTGGCCTGTACGCGCCGCGTGGACGGCGCTGAGGTACCGAAAGATTCTGCGGCGCGCGCGAATTCGAAAGCTGATTTTCATCGGCTTCGACGGACTGGATGCGCGACTGACGGAAAAGTGGATGGCGGAACGCAAGCTGCCGAACCTTTCGCGGCTGCGTGAAGTGGGCGGATACAGACGCCTGCGCACTACATTTCCGGCACTGTCGCCGGTAGCTTGGTCGACGTTTGCGACGGGAGTAAATCCGGCCAAGCACAACATTTTCGATTTTCTGAGCAGAAGCGCCCGATCTTACTTGCCGGAATTAGGCCCGGCGAAGGTGGAGCCGCCGATGCGCCGGTGGCAGATAGGAAAGTTGCGCATTCCTCTATCGCGGCCCGTGCTCCAGAACCGGCGCAAAAGCGAATCGTTCTGGACGATTTTGGGACGGTATCAGATACGGTCAACGATATTGCGAGTCCCCGTGAGCTTTCCGCCTGAACGATTCAATGGCAAGCAGCTTGCGGCGATGTGCACGCCGGATCTGAAGGGCACACAGGGCAGCTTTTTTCTGTTTACGACACGGCAATCAAACGGTGAATTGGAAGGGGGGCGGCGGTATCCGCTGACAAGGAGCGGCGATTCGCTGACGGGTTGGATCGACGGCCCCGAGGATCCGCTCGGTGCAGAAAAATCAATCATGCGAATTCCTTTCGAGATTTATTGCGGCGCCCAGGACGAAGCATTCTTACGGGTGCAGCGCCAATCGATTCGCTTACGAAAGGGCCAATATTCGCCGTGGGTGAAGCTGAAGTTTTGTGGAAAGCTCGGGGTGACAGTTACGGGCGTGGCGCGATTTCTTGTTACAGAAACAGGGGATGAATTTACTTTGTATGCGTCGCCGCTAGAGATCGATCCCGAAAGACCGGCGCTGCCGATTAGCCATCCGAGGCTGTATGCGGTGTACCTGGCGAAGTTGATGGGGAGTTTCGCCACGCTCGGGCTAGCAGAAGACACATGGGCGTGCAACGAGGGAGCGATCAGCGAGCAGGAGTTTCTGGACCAGGCGTATCTTATTTTCGACGAACGCGAGCGAATGTTTCTGAACGCGCTGGCGAAGACGCGGAAGGGAGTCGTGGGTTGCGTGTTCGATACGAGCGATCGCATTCAACATATTTTTTTCCGGCATCTTGGCGCGGCCAATGCAGATAGCCCGTTCTCACGGACGATCGAGCACATCTACCAGCGCATGGACGACGTGGTCGGGAAAGCGTTGCGATACGTGGACGGCGAGACGTTGTTGTTGGTGTTGTCGGACCATGGATTTTCCACTTTCAGGCGCGGAGTGAATCTAAATGCGTGGTTGCGAGACAACGGTTACTTGAGGTTGCGGCCGGATGGAAACGGCGGCGGCAAGTATTTCGAAGGAGTGGATTGGGAACGGACGTCGGCGTATGCGTTGGGGCTGGGCGGCTTGTATTTCAACGTGCGTGGGAGGGAGCCGCAGGGAATAGTAGAGCGCGGCAATGCTGCTCGCGAGCTGAAGCGGGATTTAATCGGGAAGCTCACCGGGTTGCGAGACGCGGAATTGGAGAAAACCGCGATTCGCGACGTGTATGACGCGGAGGCGATTTACCAAGGGCCATATCTGGGCAATTCGCCGGACCTGATTGTGGGATACGACGAGGGTTATCGCACCGCATGGGGCGCGGCGCTAGGCGAAGTATCGGGATTGGTGTTTGAAGATAACAACAAGCCGTGGAGCGGCGATCATTCGGTGGACCCGGCACTGGTTCCGGGTGTGTTGTTTGCGAACCGCGCCATTCAGGCGGAGAATCCGGGAATCGAGGATCTCGCGCCGACGTGCCTCGAGATGTTTGGAATTGATCGGCCGCGTTGGATGGATGGGAAACCGGTATTCACGGCTTGTTGAGCGGCGCTGGGCCGGCGGGCTCGCGCCCGGCACGGCCATTGTTGTCATCGCGGGGTTGTCGTGCGCGCGCCACGCTGAGGAACATTGGCCGCTCGCGATCGTGTTGGGTGTGGACGGCATGGATCCGCAGTTTGTCGAAGCGCACTGGGCGGAACTTCCGAATCTCTACCGGCTGAAAGAGCAGGGCGAGTTCAAGCGGTTGAAAACGACGACGCCTCCGCAGAGCCCGGTGGCGTGGTCTACGTTCGCAACGGGAAGCGACCCGGCGAAGCACGGCATCTTCGATTTCGTGTACCGGGACCCGGAAACGATGAAACCGTTTTCTTCGATGGGCGAGACGGAGGAGCCAACGCACCGGATCCGGTTCGGCGCGTATGAACTGGCTTTGGGATCGCCCCGCGTGAAGACATTTCGCAAGGGACAGGTCTTCTGGCAGATTCTGGCCGATCATGGCGTGCCAATTAAGATTTTGCGAATGCCGCTGAACTATCCGCCCGTGAAGTGCGAAGGAGAGTCGCTGGCGGGCATGGGCGTGCCGGACATGCGCGGCACGTTCGGAACGTTTACCTTCTTTACAGACGATCCGCTGCACTCTACGCGGGACGTGCCGGGAGGCCGCATCGAAGCGGTCGAGGTGCACGAGGACAGAACGGTTCTGAAGATTCAAGGGCCTGCGAACGATCTACGAACGGACAAACGACCGGTTTTTGTGGACATGGTTGTGGAGCGCGATACGGAGGCGAAGATAGCGCGCTTCCGGGTGCAGCAGACGGTGTTCATTCTTCGGCAAGGGGAATGGTCGGATTGGATCGAGGTCGAGTTTCCGGTTTTGAAGGGGTTGAAAGCAGTACACGGTATGTTTCGTGTGTATGCGAAACAACTGCGGCCCGACTTTGAAATTTATGTAACTCCCGTTAATTTCGATCCGCTGCGGCCGGAGGCAGCGATATCGGACCCGCGAAGTTACTCGAGCGATCTGGCGAGAAAGATTGGGCTTTTTTATACGCAAGGCATCGCGGAAGATACTTCGGCGCTGCGGCAAAACGTGCTGGACCGGCGCGAATTTCTCGCTCAGTCGCGCGAGGTTACAGATGAGCAGATTCGGATGCTGAAGGAAAACCTGGATGGGTTCCGGCACGGGCTCTTGTTCATCCATCTTTCGGGAGTGGATCAGAATTCGCACATGCTGTGGGCTAGGTTTGATGATGAACTGCTCGAGACATATCGATTGGTCGATCAGACCGTCGCATGGACGATGGACCACGCGCCGGGCGCACTGTTGATCGTGATGTCGGATCACGGCTTCGCAAAGTTTACGCGGGCAGTGAATCTGAATAGCTGGTTACGTGACGAAGGATTGCTGGTGACGAGACATGCGCGTTCGGGATATGCAGGCGGCGATTTTTTTCCGGATGTAGATTGGTCGCGGACGCGAGCCTATGCGCTCGGTTTAAACGGATTGTATCTGAATCTTGCGGGACGGGAAAAGTACGGAATTGTGAGAAGGGACGATGCGGCAAGCGTGCTGCGGCGGATCGAAGGAGGGCTGCTTGCGCTCCGCGATCCGGCGAATGGCAACGGTGTGGTGAGGAGCGTTTCGATGACGCAGGACGCGACGACGGCGGAAGCGGTTTATGCGCCTGATTTGATCGTCGGATTTGCGCCGGATTACCGTACTTCCTGGGAGAGCGCTTTAGGAAACCTTACGGAAACGGTGATTGAGGATAACCGCGATGCGTGGATCGGCGATCACTGCATTGACCCGAGGTTTGTGCCGGGCGTGCTGATCAGTAATCGAAAGAGCAGCAGGCCTGAGCCCGAATTGAAAGACCTGCCGAAATCCCTTTTGCATGTGTTCGGCGTGGCGACGCCGGCGCAATTCAACGGCAACATGATTTACTAAGAAAACCGCGCAAAACGGTCGCGGAGGCAGGCGCTCCGCCCCAAGGATCGGAGACTTTCTTTGCTGCCAGGCGGCGCGCATCCGCGCCCTTTGCGCTAAGGAGCACCATGTTCGAGCCGAGCGTGAAACTGAACAAAGATTTATGGGAACGCATTAAGCGGGTCGCGGATGCGGCAGGGTATTCGTCGCCTGAGGAGTTTGTGGAGCACGTGCTCGAGCGTGAAATGAAGAAGCTCGAGGGGGCGGACACGAAGGAAGCGTTGCTCGAAAAGCTGAAGGGCTTGGGGTATCTGGAATAACGAGCGCAGTGGAAGTGGTAAACGCGGCGATTCGCGCGTTTTTTCATGTTCTGCTCAGTCCGTTTGCGGGGCGGCCTGTTTTTCTGAGCCTCGTTCCGATCAGCGCGCTTTTCGGGCTCGCCGTGCTATTCGCATTCGAACTCCTTTCGAACAGAACGGCTATTGCTGCTACGCGGCGGCGATTATGGGCGCACTTGCTGGCAATCGGATTGTATGCCGAGGAGCTGGCCGTGGTTGGAGAGAGTGCCCTGGGCGTGATTCAGGAAAACGCACGATTGCTGCTCTATTCGGTGCCTGCGCTACTCGTGTTGACGCCGGTTATCGCGCTGCTTTTTTCACATCTGGATTCGTTTTACGGCAGCAGTACGCTCCGGCCGGGGAGTCCCGCGGTGTTGACGGTGCGCCTAAGAGATGTTCGCAACGGCTGGCCGAAATTGGACTTGCGTGCTCCCGCGTGGATCGCAATCGACATTCCGCCCATTCACGTTGCTGCGACAAACGAAGTAAGCTGGCGGATCCGGGCGCTACGCACGAATCGGGGGAGTGTGACGATTACGGCGGGAACGGAATCGGTGACAAAGGAGATCGATTCAAGACCGGGTCCGCAGTACTTTTCGGATGTGCGGGCGCAATCGGGGCTCACGGCCTTGCATTATCCGGCGGAACCGATATTGCCGGACGGCGATATCACGGGCGTGGAGATTACTCCGATGCAGCGATCGAGTGCCGATTGGGTGTGGTGGTTCGCGCTATTTTCGATGCTGTTGGGGCCGCCACTGCTGTGGGCGGGGCGGCGGATGATCTGAAATGTCATATATTAGACGAAGCATGATGATCGACCGTCGCGGTTTCACAAAACAGCTCTGTCTGGCAATGATTGCATCACGGGCGCGTGCGGGATCGGGAGATCGAAAGCAACGGATCTCGATCGGCGCCCAGACGAACACGTGGGGAGTGCCGATCACGCCGTATGAGCATTTGTTGGACATCGTAGATACGCTCGCAAGGATCGGCTATGAAGGATTCGAAACGAACTATAAAGCTCTTTCGGAGCACGCGGACAAGCCCGCGGAGTGCCGGCGCGACTTCGAGGCGAGGCATTGTCCGTTGATTGCTGCTCATAACGGAGTGCGTTTCGATGATAAGGACAAGATCAACGCGGAGATCGAAGGACAGAAAAAAATTGCTGCGACTACGGCGAAGATGGGCGCGACGTACATGATCGTGAGCGGACGCCGGCTGCCGCATGTCGATGGAAAGCTTGATGTGGATGCTGCGCACCGGAAAATGGAAGCGCTGAACCGGCTTGGCCGGACGTGCCGTGAAGAAGGATTGAAACTCTGCTATCACAACCATGTGCAGGAGTTCGAAGATGACCCCAGCGAGATCAGTTTGTTTTTTAAAGAAACGGATCCGGCGGTTGTGGCACTGAACTACGACGTGGGCAACGCGAATGGAGTGCAGCCCGATGCCGGGACGTTTTCCGAGGAGCATTTCCGGCGCATTGCGATTTATCACATCAAAGATGTAAAGCGGCCCGAACATGCAACAAGCGGCCCGCGAACAGGCGAGAACGGAAACATTCCAATGGATTTGGGTAAAGGGCAGATCAATCTGAAGGGCGTGGTTGCGCCGTTATTGGACAGCGATTGGAAAGGCTGGCTGACGGTGGAGCGTGAGGGGCAATATCCGCATCCCGCAGAGCATCCGGAAGCGTTGCTGCGGCAATGCCGCGATTATCTGCGGCAGATTACGGGCGTTTAGAGAGTTCGTGAAGGTAAGTGAGAAGGAGGACGAGGTGAGCAGAATTTCAAGGCGGGACATGTTGGCGATGGGCGCGGCGGCGGTCATGGCGGCCGATGCGCAGGAGAAGAACGAGAGCAAGGCGGCGGGCCCGGATCAGAAGCGGTTAACGCTGGCGTTCATCGGCACGGGGCACCGGGCTTGGCAGCATCTTGAAGTACTCAAGAGTGTGCCGGATTTCCAAGTAGTGGCGCTGGCAGACCCCACAACGGAGAATCTCGATCACGCAGCGAGCATTGTGGGAACGGGCGTGCACACGTATGCGGATTATCACGACATGCTAGGGAAGGAAAAGAGCGTGGATGGCGTAGTCGTGGTGACGCCGACGTTTCTCCATGCCGATCCCACAATTGCCGCCCTCTCGGATGGGCACCATGTCTTGTGCGAGAAGCCGATGGCGATTTCTATCGAACAGGCGAACGCGATGATTGCGGCTTCGGAGCGAAACGGCAAGACACTTCAGATCGGATTGCAAATGCGCTGCGATCCCGTGTACGCAAAAGTGGCCGAGATCGGGCGCAGCGAGCAGCTTGGGGGTATCGCGTATGTTTCGGGCAATCTGTACCGTGGCGATTGGTACGACAAGAGCTGGAAATATGTTGACCCGAAGACGGGCGTGGCGACGAACTGGCGTTATCTCACGAAGACTGCCGGCAGCAGCCTTATGGAAGACGGCATCCACGAATTAGACATTCTGAACTGGGCGATCAACAGTAACGTCACTCGGGTGCGCGCGACCGGGGGAAACAATGTTTACAAGAATCGCGAGACGATTGATCACGCGGGAGTATTGATCGATTACGAGAACGGCGTGAAACTGGCATTCGAGTTTTGCATTTTTGCACCGAATTCCGGCGCGGCGTCGCGGCGCATGGCCCTGATCGGGCCCGAGGGCAATCTGCAAATGGAGCAGAGGAAACTTACGTTGCGACAGAAGCGCGAAGGCGCCAAGCAGGTTGATGTTGCGGAGCATGTTCCGGCACCCGTTGCTGCACAGAAGAACGGAGGAGACCACGATATCGGCACGTACCGGCAATATCTGGCGTTTGCGAATAGCATCCGCACGGGGGCGAAGCCGCTGTCGAACGGGCAAAGTGCGAAGAATGTACTCAAGATTTCGCTGCTCGCGGAGAAATCGCTGCGCGAGGGCAGGATCGTGAGTTGGAACGACCTGCCGGCGTAACCCGCTCGGAGGAAACTAACGAAGAGCCGGACCCGGGCGCGCCGTATCCGCGGTTGGGGTGGGCGCTGCTCGGCTTAGTCTCGCTCGCGTTTGTCATCAATTTTCTTGACCGGCAGGTGCTCTCGGTACTCGCACCTACGATCCGGCGCGAGCTGCACCTGAGCAATAGCGATTACGGGCTGATTCTGTTTTGTTTTCTGCTCGGGATGGCTGTCTTTCAGGTGCCGAACGGCGTGCTGATGGACCGGGCTGGGCCGAGGCGCGCGTTTACGCTGGTTGTCTTTATATGGTCGGTTGCCAGCATGCTTCATGCGGCGGCCCGGAGCGCTTTGCAATTTTGCGTTCTGAGATTTTCGCTTGGGGCTGCCGAGTGCGCGAACTACACAGGCGGCCTCAAGCTAGTAGCGCAGCAATTTCCGACGCGTGAGCGCGGCTTGGCGGGCGCGATTTTCAACAGCTGTACGTTTGTGGCGTCCGTGCTTGCGCCGATCATTGTCACCTGGCTGGCGTTGCGTTACAGCTGGCGGACAGCGTTTCTGGTCGCAAGCTCGAGCGGACTGCTATGGCTGGTTCCGTGGCTGATTGTTTATCCGAAACGCCTCGATCAAGGGCGGGTGGACGAGCAGGCGGGGCAGACCCGCGATGATGTCGGGCTTGGGCGATTGCTGAAAATCCGGCAGACGTGGGGGCTGATTCTGTTGCGCTCGCTAACGGGGCCGCTTTCACAGTTCTACTGGCTGTGGTTGCCTGAGTATTTCAGCAGTGCGCGGGGATTGACGCTGGCGCAGACGGGACGCGTCGTTTGGATTCCATACTTATTTGGCGGCCTCGGTAATTTATTCAGCGGTTACGCGGCCGGTGCGCTGATGCGGAGGGGACGAAGTATCGATTTCAGCCGGCGCGTGCCGTTGCTTTTCGGAGCGTGTATCGTATGCGCGGCGAACTGGTGCGTGTTTTTTGCCCCGACGGTGGGAGCCGCTGTTGCGCTGCTCGCGGTGGCGAACTTCGGCGCCAATATGATTGAACCGAGCTTTATCGGGTACTTCGGGGACTTCTTCCCGGAACACGTGGTTGGGCGCGTGACGTCGCTGACGGGCGTGGGAGACAACATCATGAGCATGCTGTTGATGTTGAGTACGGGAATCGTGCTGGATCGCTATTCGTATTTGCCGGTGTTCGTGATTGCAGGGGCGATTCCGTTGTTGATAATCGCGGATGTTGTTTTCGTGCTGGGCCGGGTGCGGCGGATTGAGGTGTAGTTTTCGTCAAAACAGCGAGGGAGAAATGGGCCGCGCGGTGGGTTCGTCGGTGTGGACGATGCAGTCCGGATGATCTTGCAGCAGCGTGGATGGATACTCGGCGGACGGCTCTGCGAGCAAGGTGATGCGAAAGACTGCGCGATGACGCTCGCCGCCGGCTAAGTACAGGCGAATGCGCCGTGATCCGAGTATTTCGCTCATGCCGATGGTGACGGCCATGGGAGGCACGAGGTCCGAGCTTCCGCCCGCAGAACCGATGCTCTGCACGACGATGGAGTCATCCCCGAGAGCGGCAACGCGAGTGACAGAATTGCGCATTTGTTCCGCGCTGATTTTGTACCAACGCGAAATGGGCGGGTCGTTGAACGCGACGTGGCCGTGATAGCCGATGCCGCCGTAACAAGTATCGATGCCGCCCACGTGGCGCATGTGTTCGCCCATGCGATCGGGATGGAAGGGATGAGGGAAGTGGAGCTGTTCTTCGGGCGGGCGAAGTTCGGGATCGAGTTTGGCGATCACTTGCGCGCGCATGAAGCCTTCGAAGCTGAAGGGGTGATGGAGCGGAAGAGGTCTCGCCTGCCAATCGAGAAATTCGTCCATTTGGAAGATGTGGACATTGCGCCAGCTCAGCCGTTCGCGATTCGAGATTCCGGTGAGGACGGAGTACTGGGCGACCGGGCCGACGGGCAGGATCCAACGCGTAGGCTCGCGGCGTGCGTTGTTTGAGCGAAGCTCATCCGCCATCGAGCGGCCGAATTCCTCG